>JBBQGD010000025.1:0-26910 GCA_038322655.1 Bacteroidales bacterium
CATTCCAAGTTCGTCGAAGTCGGAGTTTATGATCTCAAACTCTGAAGCAGGATCCGAAATCCCCAGAACCTGTTGCAAAGCTGTAAGATATTCAATGGATTGCTGCTGATCAGTAGTTGCTTTTCCGGACGATTTAGCAGATAATGGCAAACTACCTTCAACAAAAATAAGTCTACCTTCTGCATTAAAACCCGGATTCGAAAATATGGTGCGATCCAGTTTCAATGCATTGAAATTTGCCTGTAAAGGCTGAAACTGCATTTGCGAAGGATTACTCATTTTTTTGCTGGTTTGCAACGGTTGGACCGCCTGTGGAAGTCCGACAGCTTTACCCGGCAGCTTTTTCTTAGCCGAAAAAGGATTGTTCTGTGCCTGCATCAACACAGTGGTACTCATACATACCATTACGAAGAGAAGAGTAGATATTTTTTGCATAATTCTGATTTTATTTAACGATAGTATTCAGTTTGGTATAAAAATCTTTTATCTCGTTGGGAACGGAAAAGTTTGAATCGCCCCATTTATATTCGGTTGAATCGCCGGCAAACTTATATTTAATAAAATAAGTCATATTCCCAGGATGACTAAATGCGGGATGATTTACTTTGAGATTACCGGCCTGCGAAAACATTTCACGCGTTTGCTTTTTCCTTAGTTTATTCACCTTGCTTTGCGAATTATCAGGTAAAATATTGAAAACACGGCCATCTTTATAAATTTCAAAACTCATATATATGCCGGTAAAACCACCTCCGCTTCCAAAAATCAGTTTTTCACTAGTTGCATTATTTGCCAGCTTGCCGGAAGATGAACATGAGGTAAACAAAGTAACGATGAAAAAGGAAAGTAGTATTCGTGTAAACATACAAACGAAGGTATTAGTTACTGAAATCCAAAACTCTATTTGATAAACAGTTATTTAGCCGAAACGTTTGCTCCAAAACTGTTTAAATATAAGATTTAAAATCAACCGCAATATTCATGTCACATAAACACTGAAACCCGGAATTTGAAATACCTGTTAATGATTTAATTTCAGGTCAGCATTTTGTTTTATCGAACAACAAATATACTTAGTAGCTACTTTCGTGGAATCATGTAAAAAGGGGATATTGCAAATTTGTTTGTCAATAAGGGAATACTTTGATGATTTTTCCTGCTGCTGTGCAAAACATAAGTCCGAAAATGTCGATGCATTTGTGCGGTAGCAGAGGCAAGAGCCAGCAATTGATCAGCGATTGATTGGAATTGTCCCGGCGCGCATCAGAAAATAAGATGCGCGCCAACCGGGATTTTTGTAGCATAGCCCATTTTCAATCATATAAATCAACTTTAGCATACTATACAAAAAGCTATATCTTCCGAAATACTCATTAACTTTGAACCCGGTTAACAGAAACAGAATGAACGAGAACACAGAACTCCGATTTAAAAATATCCTTTCTAAACCAGGCTTTTTAATAGGCATAGCTTTTCTTCTTTTTCTTCCACTTCTCTTTATCGGCAACCATAACAGCCACGACTGGGGTGACGATTTTGCTCAATATATCCACCAGGCAGGCAATATCATACAAGGTATACCACAATCGGAAACAGGTTATGTATATAATGAGTTGAATCCCTCTATTGGTCCGCAAGCATACCCAATGGGTTTTCCACTTCTGCTTGCTCCGGTATATAAACTTGCCGGCAATAACATCGTGGCTTTTATAACACTAATCTCACTGCTATACATAGTACTTGGGTTATTAATGATCGTTTTTTACAGACAGTATTTCTCATGGATCACGGCATTGGTTTTAGCGATGATCTTTATGTACAACCCTTCCATGGTCATCTTTAAAAGCGAAGTTATGTCGGACATTCCTTTCACGGCATTGCTGGTCTTAAATTTTATCTTATATCAGAAATCAAAGTCGGGAAACTTAAAACAATATTTTATTTTTGCTTTATCAACCGGACTTATGCTAACTATAAAACCAGCCGGGATTGTTTTTATTGGAGCCGTTATAATGGAGCAATTATTCTTCCTGATCCGACGGGAAACCCAATTAAAACATTTTGCCATCTATGTAGGAATAATCATCCTGTTTCCAGTTCTGGTTTACTATGTGATTAATATTTACATGTTCCGAATTCCCTCCGGAGGAAGTATCCACGATTACCTTATTTTTTATGACCCTGGTAAGTTAATGACTACCATTCCTGAAAACTTCTCACGATATATCGAAGAATTCAGATACTTGTATGTTCCACAGACGGGTGCGTTTTTTGGGATTTCCCTTTTATTGGGATCGATAATGTTAACCATGACTCTGATTGGGTTTATAAAACGCTTGATAAATGGACCTGAAGTAACTGAGTGGTTCTTTATCTTTTATACGATTATGTTATTAGGTTATCATTATAACAATTCTTCATTCCGGCTAATTGTGCCATTAGGATTTATATCCTTATTTTATGCAACTACAGGATTAAAAAGCATTCAGCTTATGGCTCAGATTCCATCCAAGATAAAGGCTGTAGCGATTGGAATATTCGTTATGTTGTTATTTATGCCGGCACTTGTAAAAATTGCCCGTTCAAGTGGAGGCCCGCTTGATGGACCGCAAAAGAAATCAGCCATCGAAACATTTAATTATATCAAAAAGAATGTACCACCCGATGCTGTGGTAGTTTTTGCCAAGCCTCGCGCACTTGCGTTATATGGCGGTTGCAACAGCATGGCTGACCCGCGCTCCTCCGATCCAACCTTGGTGCACAAGCAGGTTATGGATGCCAAGTCTTCATATCTGCTGATTTCGGAAAAACTAACAAATGAAGTCACACAACGTTATACACGTGTTATGCAGAGCCGTCTTACCAAAAAATTCGAAAACAAGGATTTCGTGCTTTATAAGATAAACCCTGTTAATCCTTAAGCACATCACTTAGTACCTTTACTGATTTTATTTCACCGAAAGAGGGGAGGTGAATCCTGTAATATTCAAGCATTTTTAACAATAATTCGCTTCTTGTTGCATGATCAGCCACAATGCTTATTACACCGGCATTCAGTGCTGTTAGCACCTCGGAAAGCCTGTTGCTAAGTGGTGAGGATAAATAATATGGATGATCAGGAGCGTGTAAACAGAAATTACCTTCTTCCATATCAAAATAAGTTTCGTTAATGCTAAAATTATTATGCGGATCGAAACCCATAAATTGCGTAAGACCAATGGTAAATGACAACGGGAAACCAGCAACGGACCCGGTTGCCCGGTCGAGGTTCAGAACTGCATCTTCAATAAATTCAAACAGATTCGGATCTGATAACTGAGCAGAAACAGAGCGCGAAAGCAACTCGCTGATATAAATGCTTACGGTGGTCTTAGCCATATCGGTTGCTATTCCATTTAACTGGTATTCGCACGAAGCATCGCGCATTACACGCATACCTTCCCCTTCCTTATGGTTGGCAACCAGTTGTATAATTGAAAGCGGGGCAAACAGGTTTCTTTTTATCCTGGCTCCTTTTTTTCGTACACCTTTAACGATATACGTCTGCAACCCCAGCTGCTCAGTATATACTCTGGCAATAATGCTGGTTTCGGAATAATCCATGCAATGCAGAACAATTCCTTTGGTTGATAATATCATAACCGGAGTTTTGCAAACAAACGAATTTACTAATTTATCGGGGATTTGTAAGAAATATCCTTATTCTAAAAAAGAATTGTTTAAAGGTAAGAGTCACTAACGCACAAACAGCACTTTCCCCGCTTTTTTCTGGCTTCCGTCGGAATTCGTCACAAAAATAAAATAAACCCCGGTATTCACCTTACGTCCTTCAAGGTTCCTCCCGTCCCACATTACCTGTCCGCCCTGTGCCTGGATTTCCCATACCAAAGCACCTGTTATATCTGATATTTTCACATTCGATTTATCAACAAGATTGCGGATATAAACCGGGCCCTGGTATTCAGGTCTCACCGGATTCGGGTAGATGTATAATGAGTCAAGCGATGCCGATGATTCAACTTTGTAGTCCTTATAGGAAACAATACCAAGGGATGTGGCGAA
Source organism: Bacteroidales bacterium (assembly GCA_038322655.1). Classification (GTDB taxonomy): domain Bacteria; phylum Bacteroidota; class Bacteroidia; order Bacteroidales; family UBA4417; genus UBA4417. The sequence continues at coordinate 4,063 of JBBQGD010000025.1, forward strand.
ATACACTTCTCCATCATTTGCTATTTTTATAGATTGAATTGTGTTCGACAATAACGGGCTGTTAGCTTCGGTAAAATGCAATAATTCTGTACCTCCATCAGCCGACATGAGGAACACACCAGCCTTTTCAGTTCCAATCCATTTTTCATTATTGCCATTCACCGCAATGGCAGTAATCGCTTCGGTTTTGAGCAGTTCATGCTCGTAACCATCTTCCACTACAATAACGCGTTGTGCCTCATAATCGCCACCATTGAATACATTTCCAGGTGAATAAATCCGGGCAACTCCCTGGTCGGTGCCAAGCCATAATTGTCCCTCACGATCAACTGCCATACTAATAACGTAAGATGCCTCCACATTTTGCAAACCATCTGTACCGGTAAGTTTCTTTTTATGGTCATCAGCAATATTATCAGGTGTATTATTATCGTTAAATACAAATAATGCATAATCACGTAACTGCATCCATTTCTGATTTTCCTTATCGATTACAATACCTCCAACGTCAATTGTCGTTCCCTTGTCACCCATATTATACGATTTCCATTCACCTCCAGGTTTCCGGATGGATAAAATATCAGGTGCACCTGAGTTGGTGACCCACAGGTTATGGTTCCGGTCAAATGCAACACCGCCGATCCGCAAATAACCATCACCATAACCCGGGATATATCGCAGAGAACTATTATCCGGTGTATAAATTTCTTTCAGTTCTCCTTTTTCGAATTCTGTAACACCATAGCCCCAACTGCCAACAAAAGCGTGGTCGCTAACAGAAGGATCGACAGCAACACAAAGAAGATCGCGAATTGATTCAAATTCAGGGGTATTGGGATATTCATAGCTTGACCAGGTATTATTGGAAAGAGTATAGCATTGGGCAGTCCTATATAAACTCACAAATGAGCCATCTCTTCCGCCGGGAACTGCCCACAATTGCTTACCGCTGATATCCATAGCGGCAACCATATAGGAAGAAGGTCCGTTAAAAGCATAATTGGATCCGATAAAATCTGTGCCTATGCTCCACAATCCATGTTCAAAATCAGCGATCCAGATTTTGCCTTCTTTATCTTTTATTGCATCATGCGGTCTAATGGTTCCGGGATTGTATGTATAATAGCCTGCCTCAAGTATACCACTTTTGTTATACGAATCCACTCTTAAATAATTACATATTAGCAGATGATCGCCACTGGACCTAAGCGAAGTGCGATTTGAATGGTTTGTAGGGTCAAAGTACTTCCATCCACTGCCATCATTTACAAACAGGGTATCAGTGTCCCAGGTGTAGTTTGTTTTATTTGCATATAATTTTCCTTCAAACGACTCAATGAGATTAAACGTATTATTGGGCCCGGTAATGGAATTATCCTGAACCCAGCCTATATAATAGGCAAGATTGCCTGAAGCTGATGCCGCATAAATGCCTTTCTCGGTTGCCGCATAAAACTTATCATCAGCAGCATGATAGGTAAGTTCTTTAACATCAATTTGTGAACCTGACGGACCAATATAGTAGGTGTCTTTTATTTCCTCTTTCTCAATATCCAGAACTACAATCCCAAATCCACATGCCAGGTATGCCAGTTTGTCTATAATAAGAATACTGTTAATCTTTTTATTCCCTAGTATTTGCTTGCGTTTTATATCAGGGATATTTATGATGGTCGAGCCTTTAACCAGGTCGATATTGGTATTCGAATAGGCGACCACCAAAGTATTAAGTTTACTGCAGAAAGCTATGCTACTGATACCAATATCCGATAGTCCGTTAGGAGTAACCTTATTGAGCCGGTTCAGGCTATTGTCAGTTTTATTAAAATAAAACAGGCTATAAGGAGTAGCCGCAAAAATGAAGTTGTTGGCTTCAGCCGTTGCTATACAATTGTTATATGGTAAATGATCCTGCCATTGATTATAGCTTACACTTTGTGCTTCAACATGATACAGTGCTGTTATCAGTATGAAAAATACCAATAAAATACGGCTTGAAAACGTCATAATATCTGATAATAGTTGGATGCTTAAATATAACTTAACAATGCTGTTTTTAGTATGTTCGGTTAATTTTAAAACGCCTGAAAACATTCCGGTGATTTTATAAGATGTTTAACCTGAAGGATCATATACTTTGGAACAAAAGAATTAAATGATCTTTCAAAACAGGAACTAAATTTTTAGTGCACAGTGCGAAGTACAGAGTGCTCAGTAGTCTGGAATTATCAGCTTGAAAATTTCGTGTTTTTATCAAATCAAATTTGCTCCGCTCTGTACACGCAGTACCTGGCAATCTGCACTTTACATTCTTTTCGTTATTTAAGAAACAGAATGTTCCGAAGCAGGCTTATTTAAATTTAACCAATACTGATTTGTATGATATCTAAATATTCCCTCAGCCAGATCAATTCATTCAAATAAGATTTTACATTCATATTCCTAAAAAAGAAACAATTATTTGCCTGATGGAAAAAAATCAAAATCTTTAAGTGACTGATATTAAACACTATAACAGTAACTTGTTAAAAAATGCAAAAACTAAGATGTACGGTTTTTAAAATATTTATTACCTTCACAACCCGAAAACCACTGAAACCTGCATTAAGGATCTGAAATTCATTGCCTTAATAATGACCAAAGAGATATTCTGCAGGGTTCAAATTCCGTTTTGAAATAATACCCTTGCAAAGGAAATGATTCACTATTCTGATTTTGCCATCGTTGAAGGCCTCCGGCTAAATAGTGATTTTATCATTCGCTATGTGTATAAGGAATTCTTCCCCACCATTAAATATCTTATCAAAAACAATGCAGGCCTCGAAGAAGACGCCGAAGACGTATTCCAGGAAGCATTATTGGTTATTTTAACTAAAATAAAAGATGATAATTTTGAATTGAGCTCTTCGTTTATCACTTATTTGTATTCCATCAGTAAAAATATATGGCTACAGAGGCTTAAACGCAAACGGATGACCTATAAAAACCAGGACGAACTTACCCGTTTTCTGGATGCCCCGGAAGTAGGTGTTGAAGTACACCTGGAATATGAAGAGAAATACCAGTCATTTGTCAGGCAGTTTGATAACCTGAGCGAAGACTGCCAAAGACTTCTGAAACTGTTCCTCACAAAGATGTCAGCTAAAGATATTGCTGAAAATATGGGGTACAAATCTGAGTTTTATGCAAAAACTAAAAAATACCTTTGCAAAGAAGCACTAAAAAAAATGGTTGAAAACGATCCTGAGCTCAAAGGTATAATCAGGTAAGCTTCACGCACATCTTCACACAGAAATGGTTTCACAATATACTTCAGGTATTGTATACATAGGCGATTTGCCTCTTGGTGGTCATCACCCTATCAGGGTCCAATCGATGACGAATACGGATACAAATGATATTCAGGCTACTATTGCCCAGAGCATCCGTCTTGTAAATGCCGGTTGCGAAATGGTACGTATAACAGCACAGGGAATTACCGAAGCGAATAACCTGGCTCAAATTAAAAAGGGATTACGTTTAAAAGGCATTATAGTTCCATTGATTGCAGATATTCATTTTAATCCGCGCGCTGCTGAAATAGCCGCAGGAATTGTTGAAAAAGTTCGGATCAACCCGGGGAATTATTCTGATAAGCGCGATTCCCATAAAACTATCACAGAAAAAGAATATAAAGCGGAACTTGAACGGATTGCTGAACGCCTGCATCCTTTACTTACTATCTGTAAACAAAACGGCACCGCTATCAGGATCGGCACCAACCACGGATCGCTGAGTGCACGTATAATGGACCGTTATGGTGATACTCCCGAAGGCATGGTTGAAAGTGCCCTTGAATTTGGGAGGATGTGTCTGCACGAAGGCTTCCGTAATGTAGTATTTTCAATGAAATCGAGTAATGTCCGTGTAATGGTACAATCAACCAGGCTGCTGGCACACAAAATGCAGACTGAAGGCATGGATTTCCCTATCCACCTTGGAGTAACCGAAGCCGGAGATGGGGAGGACGGAATAATTAAATCCGCCTCCGGAATCGGCACTTTACTCGAAGAAGGGATAGGCGATACCATCCGCGTTTCGCTTACTGGTGCTCCGGAAATTGAGATTCCGGTGGCTCTTGCTATTACCGAACGATATAACGAATCCAGGAAACGCTCCAAACTATCAAACACTGGTCAGTTTCAGACTTACAAACCGGCTTTTCAGAGCGAATCCATTGCTGTTTCAGGAATTGGCGGGAATTATCCTGTTGGAGTTGTTACAGAGAAAGTAGGGACCAAATGCCTTGTTGATGAACATTTTTCAATCGCTGGATCAATCCCTGAAAATAACTTTCATCTGATTACTCTAGCTGAAGGCAACGCAGCTGATATGAGGAAGCAGCTTAATGGAAGTAAAAGCGACAGAAAAAAACCTGTAATTCTTAAAAATACATATCAAACATCTGACCTGCTTCGTTTCCAGGTTGATAGTGCAATTGATTTCGGCAGCTTGTTAATTGATGGAACTGGAGATGCCATTTGGCCGGTTGCACCAAATATACCGCCTGAAACTATAAACCATACTGCATTTGCAATTTTACAGGCAACCCGTGCGCGAATCACACGGACTGAGTTTATTTCGTGTCCTTCATGTGGCCGGACTCTTTTTGATATTGAAACAACCTTGCAGCAAGTAAAGGCAGCTACGCAACATCTGAAAGGACTGAAAATAGCCGTTATGGGTTGTATAGTAAACGGGCCAGGCGAAATGGCTGATGCCGATTATGGCTATGTGGGAGCAGGTCCCGGTAATGTTACACTTTACAAGGGAAAAGATATTGCTTTTAAAAACATACCACAGATCGAAGCCATCCCTTTACTTATAGAGCTTATAAAACAATCGGACGACTGGATGGAAAAGAACGAACCCAAACTGAGATAGCCTGGCATGCCAATGAAGCAATTTGCGGTATTATGATATTAAATTCCAAGAGCCAAATTCCAAGATTCAAAATCCAATACACAAATTGCCGGTTCATTGTCAATATTCGTCTTTCTCTGAAGCTTGGGACTTGAAATTTGAGACTTGGAACTTTAAAAATTTATTAGCTCAATCATTTCTTGGACAATACGGATCAACTTTTTGTCATAATAATACTAAAGGCCGCTCACCACATTAAGGCTTTGAGGCAGGATATTGAATACAAAAGGAGTATGTCCTAATGATTCCCCGTCAGCTTCCATGTACATTTGAGGCTCGGAATGAATAATTATTTTTGAAGACCTGAAAGTGCTCACTTCAGGCAATCGGGTGAAACTTCCGTCGAAAAGCTTAACAATATTCCTGATAATTTTAAATTTACCAATTGGTTTTATGAGAGTCATGTCAAATAAACCATCGTCAGGCAGAGCTCCCGGAGCTTGTTTCATTCCACCTCCGTTATACTGACATATCCCGACACTCATGCTGAATATATCAGAAACTATTTTCTCGTTGTCAAGCATAATGGTGACTTTGGTACTGGTATATAAGAACAAACTTGACAGAATGTTAACTACATACGACAAAAGATTACCTTTTCCCTGTTCCTTCTGTTTATTGGTTTTTTTTGCAACTAGCGCATCAAATCCCATTCCTGCCATATTGATGAAATAGCGTGTTTTCTCAAGACCTTCATGAGCGATGTATTTAATGGTACCGATATCCTGGATAAATATTTTCCGTTTTGTAATTAGTTTTATAGCCAGTTTGTAGTCGCCGGGAATGTTGTACATACGACACCAGTCGTTTCCGGTACCAACTGGGATCATGGCCAAAACTATTTTGTTTGTAGGAACATGTGCCTGTGTAAAAATGCCGTTTACCACTTCGTTAAGAGTACCATCACCCCCAACTACAATAATATTCCGGTAACCGTTTTCAATGTATTTACGAGCGAGAACTACTGCATGTCCACGGTGTTCGGTGAAAACATTAACAAACTGAATTCCGGCAGCAGTAAGCTTGGCAGCTATTTCGAGCCAATCCTTTTCCCCTTTGCGTTTGCCGGCATTGGGATTAACAATTACAAACCATTCCATATAAAGGTATTAAAATAAAGAATCTTCGTTTTAATGGCGAAAGATAGGAATAATCTATTTAGAGCTGGTAAAACTGATTAAATAGCAGCCTCTACTGTAATCTGGTTTCAGATTTTCTCATATCTGAAGGCCAAAATGCATTATCGCCTCTCTCCCTTCTCCCATTCCATACAAGCCTCTCAAATAACCCGACCTGCCCATTTTCCTCTCTTCATATAAATCCACGATAATGATCCGAGCACAATGCTATACATATATTCGCACAGCCACACAACCTCAATAGGCTGGCGGAGTTTCACGGCAAGCAGCCAGGCAAACACCAGGTATAAACTCAGGGTAATTACTTCAAGAGCCAGGCCACTACGCGTATTACCAGTTCCAAGTACTCCGTTAAACATAACAATCATTACCGAGAAAAACATCACTGCCCCCAAAATCACATAGTAAGAGGTTACCGACGCGTTGAGGAGTACCGGATCGTTTGTATAAATGGAAATCATAAAACGCGGGAAAAAAGCGGCCAACACTGCAATTACCAGCATTATCCCCATAGTGAATACCAGTATTTTTCTGATTATAGGCATCACCTGGTTTGTAAATCCGGCACCAATGGCATTGCTCACAATGCTGCTTGTGGCTGAGCTCAATGCCCATGCGGGAATCATCAGCAGCATATAAATACTTCTTATTATATTGGAAACAGCAAGCGATGTTTCACCCATTTTTTCGATCAGAAGGAAAAATCCAAACCACACAGCGTGTGACAAAACAAACTGTATCATGATATATAGCGATACATCAAGTGTTTTTTTAATAATCGAAAGGTTGGGTTTTACAAAAGCAAAAAGCTGGTATTTTTCAAGGTGAGCTTTACGGGCAGTAATGGCAAAAAAGAAAAGCAGCGCGCACACTTCCGAAATCGTTGAAGCCAGCCCGGCGCCTGCAATGCCCATTTCGGGGAAACCAAGTTTGCCGAATATCATACCATAATCGAGCACCACATTTATACCGGCCATAATGGCTGCGCTGATGCTGATATATTTTGTAAAAGTGATCCCGGTATAAAATGACCTGAACAGCAAGGCCGATGAAGCAAAAAACAAACCGAAAATCCTGTATTTCAAATAGATGGTACTTGCGGTAAAAACATTTGCTGAGGCGATAAACGGCTTTAGTAACTGTGCTCCGAAAAGTACTATCAGCAAAGTAATAAGTCCAGTGGAAATTCCAAGGAAATAGAACCCGTTATCGAAAATCATTCCAATTGCCGGGTAATCCTTTTCTCCATGCCGACGGGCAATCAAAATCTGCACCCCGGTTGTGAAGCCATAGGCAACCATAAACAAAGTAACATAAAACAAGCCACCGATAGCCGAAGCGCCGAGTTCGACGGCTCCCACATGCCCCAGGAAAGCTGTATCGGTAACATTTACAATATTCTGGGCCACAAGGCTTATCATGATGGGCCATGAAATATTCCAGATTTTTTTAACTGTTGGAGTTGATTGAGGCATGGAGCTTTTTTGGATAAACCAGGTATTTGTCAGAAGTATACTCTCCTGTAGATTTAATGTTTAAAAGTAAATGTGGATTACAAAATGAGAAAAATATAAAGTATTAAATCCCCGATTATAATTTGACTTCAAAATTAGGTGATTAATTTAGAACGATGATTCTTCATTTATAAGTAAATTAAATTTATTCCTAAAACCTTTCCAAATAATTACCTGTTTAATGTTTTTGTGTTTCCACATATATTGTTATTTATGAGTATCGGGAAACATTAATAAGTTGGTTATTGATGAAAAAATATTACCCCTCCGTCTGTCGGCACCTCCCCTGAAATCAGGGAAGGCAGATATTAACTAACAGAATTGCAATCTGATAAGTTTGTTTAAGCCTACTCACTCCCTGTCAGGCTGAGCGGAGTCGAAGCCAGGTAAGGCTGGGGTGGGTAAATCAAAAAATAAGACCTTTCTGTATCTTTCCTGATACTCATATTGTTATTTATAAAGTCTTACTATGTCTGGGTAGTATAAATATTGGATCCGAAAATTCGAATTTGTTTACTCAACTGATTTTTTTCAGATCCGAATTAAAAGATTATTAGAGAATATCTAAATTCTGCAGACTTTAGGACAAATAAAATAAAAACACTGAAAATCAATAATTTATCAAAATATAATTTTTGACTTTTAGTAACATCTGAATAATTGCAAAATGCCGGATAAAATAAAGCAAAAATGCAATTTTAAATAGTCTGAAAAAATCGGTTACTTTGCACTACGGAACATGCAATTATTCCACAACAATTTCCATGCACGGCTACATCTCTTTTAGCTATGGATATTTTCGGGAAATACTACTACCAGAGTGCTTCAAAAATTAATATCATAGCAAAACAAACTATTGTGACATGAACGAATTTTATCTTGTTATCGTTGTAGTATTAATGGCTTTAGCTGTTTCGGACCTCATAGTAGGAGTTTCAAATGACGCTGTCAACTTTCTGAATTCGGCCATTGGGTCAAAAGCAGCTCCTTTTAAAGTTATTATGCTCATAGCCAGCATAGGCATTATTCTGGGGGCCTTGTTTTCGAATGGCATGATGGAAGTAGCACGAAAAGGCGTTTTTCATCCTGAAAGTTTTGCCTTCAGTGAAATCATGATATTATTCTTTGCAGTGATGATCACGGATATTTTATTGTTAGATTTCTTTAACACTATTGGCTTGCCAACCTCTACCACCGTGAGCATTGTATTCGAACTACTCGGCGCTGCTGTTGCGGTAGCTCTTGTTAAGATATCAGCTACGGAAGCCGAATTTTCGACATTGGGAACTTATATCAATTCAGGAAATGCATTGCTCATTATTTCGGGTATCCTGATTTCCATTGTGGTGGCATTTACGGTGGGTACAGTTGTTCAGTACCTGTCGCGATTGCTTTTTACTTTCAATTACACGAAAAGGCTAAAGTATTTCGGTTCAATGTAAAAAGGCCTTACCATTTCATTAATGCTATACTTTATTATTGTTAAAGAAGCTAAAGGTTCAACCGTTATTTCAGATGATACAATAAAATACATTCAACAAAACTCGCTAATGTTATTATTGGTAAGTTTCGCATCTCTTTCCATTGTATTCCAGATATTTACGATGTTGTTCAAATTTAATATCTTAAAGCTTGTTGTACTTGTTGGAACGTTTGGTTTGGCGATGGCATTTGCCGGCAATGATCTTGTTAATTTTATAGGCGTTCCTCTGGCAGGTCTTTCATCTTATAAGGCTTTCATTGCTTCAGGCCTGAGCGATCCCGGAATGATGACAATGGAATTCCTTAAAGGCGAAGTAAAATCAGATACTTATTTACTTTTAATTGCCAGCCTTGTAATGGTGGCTACTCTTTGGTTCTCGAGGAAAGCCCGTACGGTTACCGAAACCGAGATCAGCCTGGGCCGCCAGGACAGCGGTTTTGAGAAATTCGGGTCGTCATTGTCTGCCAGGTCCATAGTGAGGCAGGCGCTTAACCTAAATACTTTTTACAAGTCGATACTTCCTGACCGATTTATAAACTGGAGTAATAGCCGGTTTGCCCCTGCATATTTACATGGTTATTCTCACAGCAAAGATATTCCTGCATTCGATCTGATCAGGGCAACAGTAAATTTAACAGTAGCAAGTGTTTTAATTGCCTTTGCCACATCACTCAAATTACCACTCTCAACTACTTATGTCACGTTTATGGTTGCCATGGGGACATCTTTGTCCGACAAAGCCTGGGGGCGTGAAAGTGCCGTTTACCGGGTCACAGGAGTAATGACTGTTATTGGTGGGTGGTTTTTTACTGCGTTTATAGCATTTTCTATTTCGATGATCGTTGCTTTCATCGTTTCCTACGGCGGTATTTATGCTATATCAGGTTTTATCCTCCTGACATTATTCTTTATCACTCGCACACATATCATCCATAGGAAAAAAGTATTGGCTGACAGCGAAGCATTAAATATTACTACTTACACCGATCAGTTAAACGGAGAAGATATTATTAAAAAATGCAACAGCTATTCTACAGAAATTCTTAATCTTTCAGGTGAAATATTGATGTCGACTATACGGGGACTTGCGTCTGAGGACAGAAAACTGCTGCGTCAAACTCGACAAAACGTACGTATTCTGGTTGAAAAGGCGAAACTTGTTAAAGCTGGCATACCTGCCACCATAAGGGCTCTGGAACTGAATAATGTTGATACCAGCCATAAATATATTCAGGTAGTGGATTACCTGCGCGAAATCACGCGTTCGGTCCGCACTATTACAGAACATGCTACCGAGCATGTTGAAAACAACCATGAGCCATTATCGGAAATACAGACCGCGGAAATTAACAAAGTAATCATCGAAATGAAGGCCATCCTGGACGCCATAGTCCGGATAAAACTTAGCACGGATTATTCGGCTGTCAGTGAGTTAAAGACCAAACAAGCCGCTCTTGATGAACTGATCAATGCCAGCAGCCAGGAACAGGTTTCGCGGATGGCTAATGAAAGAATGAGTTCGAAGAGTGCAATGTTATATATAAACCTGATGTTTGAGTTAGGCAACCTTGTGAACGATTCTATTCACCTTATAAAAGCACAAAGGGTATTCAGTACCAGGATGACTATATAATTCAACCTTTTCTAGTTAGCAGCATTGTGTCAGGATTTTTTTAAAAAAAAGGGCCGGATGATACCGACCCTTTAAATTTCGTACAGAAATAGAAAAATCTATCTGTCTGTTTTTCTATATTTTACTCAACTGTGACTGATTTGGCTAAATTACGGGGCTGATCAACATTACAACCGCGCAAAAGTGCAATATGGTAGGATAATAACTGAAGTGGAATGGTAGCCAATAGCGGAACCAGTAACTCGTCGCATTCAGGGATCTCGATACAATAATCAGCTATAGCACGTACATCTTCATCGCCTTCGGAAACAATAGCGATGATTTTCCCTTTACGCGCTTTCACTTCCATAATATTGCTCACAACTTTCTCGTATTGTCCTTTGCGGGTAGCAATTACCACTACCGGCATTTCCTCATCAATTAAAGCAATAGGTCCATGTTTCATTTCGGCTGCAGGATACCCTTCGGCATGTATGTAAGAAATTTCTTTTAGTTTGAGTGATCCCTCGAGAGCTATCGGAAAATTAATTCCCCTGCCAAGATACAGAGCATTGCTCACATGACTGAACACTTTAGCGATCTCTTTTACCTGATCGTTGCATTTAAGTGTTTTTTCTATTTTTTCAGGCATAGTACTGAACTCATGCAACATGCGATAATACCTGGAAGCCGATATAGTACCTTTTTTCTCAGCAAGCATCAGGGCAAGCAAGGTAAGGATGGTAACCTGCGAAGTAAAGGCTTTGGTTGAAGCTACGCCGATTTCGGGTCCGGCATGGGTATATGAACCAGCATGGCTGGCACGTGGAATAGATGATCCGACTACGTTACATATGCCAATAATGGTTGCGCCTTTTGATTTAGCCATTTCGATGGCAGCCAGCGTGTCGGCAGTTTCGCCTGATTGTGAAATAGCAATTACAATATCATCCTCGTAAATCAGCGGGTTTCGATACCGGAATTCGGAAGCATACTCAACTTCAACAGGAATCCTGGCCAGTTCTTCAATTAAATACTCTCCAACTATACCGGCATGCCATGAGGTTCCGCAGCCAACAATTATGATACGACGGGCAGTCAGAAACTTACGCAGGTAATCCTGAATTCCTCCAAGCACAATCAGGCCCTGGTCCATATGCAAACGTCCGCGCATACTGTCACGAACAGTGCGAGGCTGCTCGTAAATTTCTTTTAACATAAAATGGTCGAATCCACCTTTTTCTAATGCACTCAGGTTAACTTCGAGCGTTTGAACATAAGGAGTTTTCTCAATATCGGCTAAAGTCCGGATTTTCAAGCCTTCAGCGAGACTAATGGAAATAACCTCCTCATCATCAGGATAAACAACCTGCTGAGTATATTCGACAATTGGTGCAGCATCCGAAGCTATATAGTATTCACCTTCACCAATTCCGACAACCATGGGACTTCCTTTGCGGGCAGCTATCAATAAATCAGGCTCATCCTGCGATATGATAACAATTGCATAGGCACCGGTAACCTGGGTAAGTGCAATACGCACTGCTTCGGCTAGGGGCTGCTTCTCCTGTGTCATTATATCTTCGATGAGGTACATCAACACTTCGGTATCTGTATCACTTCTGAAAACATACCCACGTTGCTGAAGTTCCTGTTTCAATACGTTATAATTCTCAATAATACCGTTATGGATAATCGCCATTTTTTCAGTTGACGAATAATGGGGGTGTGCGTTGATATCATTCGGCTCGCCATGAGTTGCCCAACGTGTGTGCGCTATCCCGATAGTTGAGGTTACATCAAGACCTTCGAGAAGTGCATCCAGATCAGAAACCTTTCCTTTTGTTTTTAAGACTTTTAGAGACCCGTTAAGCAAAGCAACTCCTGCGCTGTCGTAGCCACGGTATTCCAACCGATGAAGGCCTCCCAGTAAGATAGGGCAAGCTTGTTTTTTGCCAATGTATGCAACAATTCCACACATAATATTTTAAATAAATGGTTAGTTAACTTTAGTTCAATTCGAAATAGCTTTATAAAGCAAAGTAAAAATTTAACAGGCAAAATTACTAAATGTTCTCTGAATAGTGGGAAACAGGAGGCCTTTTATCAGGTTTTCTTTTTATAGTTCCGACTTAACTTAGTAATGAGGTGCTTGCCAATACAATTGAATCAGACAATGCCCGAAGAATCTCCATTTGTTACAGCCAAGATTATGCCAATTACATTATATTTTATTTAATATTCTAGTAACCTGCTGATTTATAATTATCTATGATAGTTAATAAATCTCAGACATGACAAACCAGAATTATAGATATTCTCAAAATGGCAAATATGTCCCTAATAAAATCAACGCTCAAGTGCCTGCAGAACTCACTTAAAAATAAAATTTTGAAGTTGGGTTAAACTTACCACTAAGAAATTATTTTTCCAGTCAGATACTTGTTCTGGAATCAAATCCTGAGATGGCTCTTAAATGATTTTCTTAAAATTGGAGGAAAACAGATTTCTATTGTCGTATTGTATAACGCAGGTAGAGTTTTAAATCCGATTGATCGGAAGCAGTCCCGTTCAGAACCAGTCTGGCACCATTATAAGCAGAACTCGGAATTATAAGGTGTAAACCGTTATTATTAATTTGGCCCAACAACAATTGTTGAATATAGCGTGTTATCCGGAATCGATATTGGTTTGCCCCTTTATTATAGGTACCATCGAAATAACCAGCGCCTTCGACTTCATCCACAATATTAAAAGGGCTGGTAGTTCTGTTTTCTCCTACATTCCGTAATGTGAGATATGCAGGGTTTGTAAAAACGTCCGACACAGAAGCATTGCCTAAAATAAGCTGTGCATCATTTATTACCGTCTTTTGAGGGTCGAGGCTTTGTTTCAGGTATGGAAACTCTATTTTAATTTTAACGCCGCCTAAGCCCTGAGCAAAAAGAAACTGTTGACCAAGTGAAGTATTCCCTTCCAGTTGTTGTTTTAACATTGGAATTGCTTCTGCATATCCGTTATGATCATAATTCTGAAAACGGGTACAGTTTGCATTTACAATAAAATAATAAGCAGCAGTATCTTTCGCATTATGATAATACATCTTGATATAACTGTTAAGAGTTTTTAAATCCATATTAATGATACAACCTTTACCCGGAGAGTTTTGTGGATTTGCGACTATACTGATCCCTTTAAAATATTCAGCAAATGCCTTTGTTGTATAAAATGAAGAAGAATCGGCAGCCAGAATATAATTACCAAATTTCTCATTTATCGGTATTCGAAGAGTAGGCGGTTGTTTTAAACCTTCGAAATATGAACTGTCGTGAGGAGAAGGCCTGAAAGTAATTTCACCAATCGGATTATGAACATCGTAAGCAACAGCTCTGTTTGAGAAGGAATACACTGAATCTATTATACTTTCAGTAAGGGCATATACATGCAACGTCATGTTACTGTTTGTATCTCCGTATGATGGTCCTTTATAGGGAAGGTAAAGAAATGCTGAGTCAAAAACCGGATTTACTCCAAACTTTACGGAGTCAATTGAAGGAAGAACCTGCGAAAAAAAAGTAACGTTGGTACGGCCAAAAACAGGATCGTACATACTCCCCAGCTGTGCATAATCCAGCCTGCGGGTATACACCGAATCATCAGAAACCGTATAGGCCCTTATTGAAACTGTATCTATGTATCCCATGCTAAGCAAGTCAACCGAATCGAGCAGATCAAGTCCGATTGGAGTAATTTCTTTTGTACATGAAGAATTCAGGATTGGTAAAAGAGCAATAGATGCTAACTGTAGGAGATAAACTAGCCTTTTCAAGATTGATATTTTTTATTTTTAAATAAACGGTCGGGTGAAAAGAACTGACTAATTATGTAAAACCTTCTCGTAGAACTCATTGTAAACCTGTATGTAATTATCATCTCCCTGAAATGGAAGTGTTGGTTTACCTGTTTCTTCAACATACGCAGCCAGTTCGCTGTTAATCTTCTCGCTAGCTAAAATAACCCCATCTGATAAATCAATCGAGGCTTTCATCAAGCTTACAAAATCAGGTTTCTTAAAATGTTTCAGGTCCTTAAGTGAAATATTTTCATGTTTCAATTTTGCCTGAAGGTTAGCATGCAAAGGTTCGGTAAAATCATCATCATATATTGAAGTGATTACTTTTGAACCGGAAAAAAGTGGATTTTCGTAGTAGACTTTTTTAATATAAATAGGTGTGAGCGCAGACATCCAGCCATGTACATGAACTATATCGGGACTCCATCCAAGTTTCTTCACTGTTTCAATTACACCACGGGCGAAGAAGATTGCACGTTCGTCATTATCTTCAAAAAACACATTGTTTTTGTCGCGGTAAACATATTTACGGTGAAAATAATCTTCGTTATCAATAAAATAGATTTGCATCCTCGCCTGTTGTATTGAGGCTACTTTGATGATAAGCGAGTGATCAGTATCGTCGATGATGAGGTTCATGCCCGAAAGACGAATTACTTCATGAAGTTGGTTCCTACGTTCGTTGATGCTACCAAATCGGGGCATGAAGGTACGGATTTCACGGCCTTTCTCCTGGATACCTTGAGGTAAATGCCTGGAGATTAGCCCCATATGGCTATCTTTCATAAAAGGCGTAATATCCTGTGTTACAAATAAAATCTTTGTTTTCTCCATGTTAAGCTATTCACAATATTGGAAATGCAAAGTTAGTAAATTAATTGGTACTGAACCAATAAGGGGCTTTACATGATTTCAGATTGGTTTTGAAAAATGAAGAAACAGATTTTCAATTTTCCTTTAACTCTTTGTATATCAGGTATCAACTATTAATATTAAGGTTTAAAGATTACCATCCAATATGATTTTGCACTGTTAATTTTTCATAAAACAGTACTCGTTGTATTTAATAGCCAAAGTTGATTTTCTGTGATTGAATTCTAAAATGTTAAAATAAATGTAACAACTTCCCTGTTTCAAAAAAGAAATATATTGTGCAATTTACTAAAATATAAATGTTAATTAATATTTCCTCAAAAGCAAATGCTAATAATAAAAAAGTATTATGATGGAAGGGAATAATACGAATTTTAAAAGGGGATATCATTTGCAAAAAAAGGCGGCACATGAAATTACAGTGCCACCTAGTTGATGTTTTAATAAGTATTAATCGTTCTTTACGATCATTTTGTTTGATTTTCTTCTTTTCAGTCTGATCTTCAATTCATAAGCAATGATGTACATTCCAGGAACAAAAATCAATGTTAAGAAAGTAGCAAAACTCAACCCGAAAATGATGGTCCAGGAAAGAGGCCCCCAGAACATTACATTGTCACCACCAATATGTATCTGTGGTTTTAGCTGGGTAAACATGGTTTCGAAATTAAGGTTAAACCCGACTGCCAGCGGCACAAGACCAAGTATGGTAGCCGTAGCAGTAAGAATAACAGGCGTGATACGGGTTAAGCCTGCCTTAACAATGGCTTCGCGCGTTTTCATCCCACGTTCTTTCAGTGTGTCGATAAACTCAACAATCAATATTCCGTTTCGCACCACAATACCTCCCAGTGCAACAATTCCCAAACCGGTCATAATAATAGAAATTGACATGTTGAAAATGACGATTCCAAGAAGAACTCCAATTACACTGAAAATAACTTCGCTCAGGATTATGATGGTTTTGCTGAGTGAATTGAACTGTGTGATCAGAATGAAAAAGATAAGTCCGATAGCAATAAGCATGGCTTTACCAAGGAATGCCTGGGTCTCGGCCTGGTCTTCCTGCTCACCGGTAAGCTTGATCTGAACACCTTCGTGTACAGGGTAATCGGCAGCGATTTTATTAATACGGGTAACAATTTCATTTGCTGTGTACCCGGTTAATACTCCGCTTGATAAAGTGATAATCCGTTTCAGGTTCTGGCGTTTGATACCTCCATAGGAGTCAACATAATCGATCTTTGCAATAGACGACAACGGTATTTGCCTGAGAAGTCCTGAATTCATATCGCGATAGGTTATTTTCAGGTTTATCAGGTTATTGATGTTTTCGCGGGTGTCAAGTGAATACCGAAGTTCAATAGGGTACTCATCTTCGTCCATTTTATATTTGGATACTTCCTTTCCCAGAACAGCTGTACGGATTTCCATAGCAATTTGCCCTGTGCTGATGCCTTCATGATTGGCCCGCTCACGGTCAATTTTGATGGCGATTTCAGGTTTGTTTTCCTGGAAATCACTTTTCAGATCTTCAATACCGGGAATTTGAAGCGAATCGAGATAATGTTTGAAAGAGCCTGCATCAGCTATGAGGTCAGGTAGATTTTCTCCAGTAATCTCGATATTTACCGGTTTACCGGTAGGAGGTCCCGAACGGTTTTTATCTGTTGCTATCTCAGCCCCGGGTATGCCTTTTACTTCCTTTCGTATCTTATCAAGATATTCGGTTGTATTAATACCCACACGGTTTTTATATTCAACGAAATTAACAGTAACTTTTCCTTTTTCAGCGCTGCTGGCACGGCTGAAGTCCATATCATCGCCTGCTCCAAGAGCAATGTTAGTGATCACGGATTCAACATCGGGGTTGTTTTTGCCCAGAACTTTAATCACCCGCTGTTCCACAATTTTAGTGATTGAGTCAGTGACTTTCTGATCGGTTCCAACCGGCATCTGAACCCTGACATTTATACTGTTCGGCATATTGTCAGGAAAGAACAGCACCTTTGGATTACGCATTCCTGTAAGTACGAAGGTAAGGAAAAACAAGGCTACAACACCTGTCAGCAAGTACCATGGACGCCGACCAGTAATGAAAAACCGGAGTGTCTTTTCGTACAGATGCATAAACCAGGGCCAGGCTTTTTCCTGCCACCATTTAATATAGGTTTTCAATAAAGTATGGAAAAATAACAGCATCAAGGCAACAAATACAAAGAAATTCCCGAGTCCAAAGGCTGTTTCGCTATGATTAACTGCATATGAAATATAAGCCAACAGAGCCAGTCCAAGAGCTATTAATATTTCGATCACCATCCTTTTTCTGATTTTCTTTTTATTCGGAGTTTCGTATTCGTGTTTCATAAATGAAACTGCAAATACCGGGTTGATGATATAAGCCACAAAGAGGGATGCAAACAGCGTAATAATAAGCGTAACCGGGATGTAGAACATAAATTTACCCACAATACCGGGCCAGAAAGCCAGAGGGAAGAAAGGAGCCAATGTAGTAAGCGTACCCGACAAAATAGGCAGGAACACCTCCCCTGCCGCCTGCTTGGCTGCCAGGATAATATTGGGCTGTTTCTGATGCGTTCTGTGAATATTTTCAATAACCACAATGGCATCGTCCACTACAATCCCGAGTGCAAAGATCAAACCGAACATAACAATCATATTCATGGTGAAACCCAATGCCGGCATGACCATAAATGCCACAGCCATGGAAAGAGGTACCGCAAGTCCGACAAAAAATGCATTGGTGAAACCCATGAAGAACATAAGTACCAGTGTAACCAGTATCATTCCAATGATAATGGTATTGTTTAATTCTTCAAGCGTGTTACGCGTGTAACGCGATTGTTCACCGGTAAGCGTAACTTTCAGGTCTTTAGGGAATTCTTTATTTATAAGGTTATCACTTAATATAGTTTTGATCTTATCTGAAGCTTCCAGCAGGTTTTTCCCGCTTTTCTTAACCACATTCAATGTAATCACATTCTGACCGTTAAGACGGGAGAAGCTTTCCTGCTCCTTAAAGGTATCTTTAATCTCGGCAACATCTTTCAGGTAAACAGAAGCACCGCTGGCTGATTTGATAATGATATTCCTCATTACATCGAGGTTATCAAACTGTCCCTGAACCCGGATGGATCTTTTCATTCCGTAGGAAGTGATATTTCCTGCCGAAATAGTAACATTCTCGGCGGCAATTGCCCTGTCGATATCAGTTAAGGTAATGCTTGCGGCCTGTGCTTTGTACATATCCACATTGATCTGTATTTCGCGTTCAAGCGCACCCACAATATCAACACGGGTGATTTCGTTGAGCGATTCAATCTTGTCCTGGGCTATATCGGCGTATTTTTTCAGCTGATCGAGATCATAATTACCCGAAATCTGTATAAACATAATGGGTATTTCCGAAAAATCGATATCCATTACTCCCGGGTCTGCAGGCAGGTTATTGGGCAGGTCGGATTTGCTTTTATCAACAGCATCTTTGACCCGCTGTTTTGCATCGGGCACTGCAACATCCGTATTAAACTCAATAGCTATGGATGAAAAATCCTGAATCGAGTTACTGGTTATTTTCTTAACCCCATTAATGCCTTTGAGTTGTTTTTCAATAGGCCTTGTAACCAGGTTTTCCATATCAATGGGCGAAGTGCCCGGATAGGCGGTATTTACAAGTATAGTGGGGATCACAATTTCGGGAAACTGCTCCTTGGGGATGCTTCGATAGCTGCTGATGCCCAGTAATGTAATGAAAACTGCCAGTACATATATACTGGTTTTGTTATCAATGGCCCAGCTTGTCGCAAAAAACTCTTTGAAATTATTTTTCTTCATAATAATGAGATCATATCGTAAATAATGAGGTTACTACACCCATATTAGTTCACCTGAATAAGTTCGCCGTCGATCAGGCTGTTGAACCCGGTGGTTATAATTTTTTCACCTGCTATAATTCCACTGGTAATTTCTGCCAGTCCGTTGTAAGTGCTGCCAACAGTAACAGGCAGACGACGTGCGACCAAATTGCCTTTTTCTTCTTTAGCCACATAAATATATTTACCAGCCTGGGATTCGCGTACCAGAGTAATAGGTATCGTAAATGCTGAAGGATTGCGGTAGTCGTTGATCTTTACAACAGCCATCATATTGGCACGGTACTGCACCTTGCTTGGTCCAAGGTGAACTTCGCTTATAAATGTGCGGTTTATTGGGTTAATATATTTGCTGGTGAAGCGAATCTGCGAAGCAATTTCGATATTAAAATCAGGAAAGAAAACTATAACTTTGTCGCCGGGTTTTACTTTTGGAGCATAGGCTTCGGCTATTTCGGCTACAATTTTTGCATTTGTAAAATTCACCACGCGAACAGCAGCCAGGCCAGGCGATGCCATTTGTCCGACTTTAAGATTTACTTCTTCAACACTTCCGTTAATTGGTGATTTGATGCGTGTCATATCCAGCTGATCATTCATTGTAGCCAATGCTTTTTCAAGGTTTTCCTTGTTGTTTTTTGCCGTCAGGTATTGCACCTCGCTGCCAATTTGTTGATCCCAAAGGGCTTTTTGTTTATTATACAAACTAGTGGTAAAATCAAGTTGTTGTTTCGTACTTGCGATTTGCTGCTGTAAAACCGAATTGTCAATCTGAGCCAACACTTGTCCGGCACGAACATTATCGCCTTCTTTAACATAAACAGCTGTAATAGCTCCAGGCATCTGGGCTGAAACGGCAATATTATCCTCGCCATCCACTTTTCCCTGAACTTCAAGGAAATGGTTAAATACAGCAGGTTGAGCCAATGTTATAGCTACACTTGTCATTTTACTTTTCGAGGTGGTGTCGTTAACTGAAAGTTCGGTTTCAAGGGTTTTGATTTTGAGAGCTAACTCGTCCTGCTGTTTTTTAAGTTTGGCCAGTTCTGATTTTTTATCAGTTTTATTGCCACAGGCTACTGCAATCAGTACAATTGCCAGGATCAGAATTGATTTGCTTGTTGTTTTCATTGTATAATGTATATTTGATTACAGGTTGTTATTTAATTTGTCAAGCTTAATTTTTGCTGAGATCAACGCAAGGATAGAATTATACATATCACTTTGCGCTGTCAGATATTGGTTCAGATTATCCGTAATTTCGCGACTGGATGCCAGACCCTCAGTGAATTTTACGAGCGTTTTATCATAAATCCGCTTGGTAAGTTCAATATTTTTCTTGTTGTTCTGATACTTCTCATATGCGGAGGTAAGCTCGTTACGGGTATTGATAAACTGCAGTTGCAGACCATTTGCCACGTCATCCTTGGTATTGGTTGCTTTCTGCAATTCCATCTGGCGTTGCTGAGCTTTCACTTTTCGCGAACCGCTTGAAAATATCGGCACGTTCATTGATATTTGTAAAATATCGGTGGGTGAAAAATTAAACTCTGGCTGGTTCACCTGATAGTTATGTACATATACTGCAGCCAGATTAGGCAGATACATGCTTTTTTCTCTTTTCAAGTTCAGGTTTGCTATAAGTTCGGAAGTTGTAAGTATCTGGTAGTCAAGATTATTCTTGATATTGAACTGGCTATTTAAGAGCGTTTCAAGGTTAACTGTATTAGCTATACCATCAAGATTATCGGTCAATACTATTTTATCAGCAAATGGCATACCCAGCTGAAATTTTAACAAATCATACGTTGCATCAACCTGGCGGTTCATTGAATTCAGACCGTTTGTGAGGTTAAGTGTAACGAGCTCAATCTGATCGACATCTGTATTTTCGATAAGTCCCTGCTTATACATTTGCTGCATATCCGAAAGTGTCTTTTTCGTATTTTCAAGTGATTTCTCCAATATGCCGCGGGTTTGTTCAAAAACCAAAGCCATGGCATATGTATTGGCCACTGACTCCTTCAGATCGATTTCGGTTTTCTGCCTGCTCTGATCGGTCATTTCGTAAAACACTTTCGTTGCTTGCAGGCCAACAATGTATTCGCCGCTGAAAATTAATTGCGAAACTGTAAAACTGATGGTTGTATTGTTTTTAACACCTAAAGCAATAGGAGCAGACGGAGTAAATCCCATATATACATTCTTGTTGGTAATATCATCCGAAGTAAGGGTTGAGCCTGCGGGGAGATTAGTTGCCAGGAAAGTATTTCCACCCAAACTCAGTTCCGGCACTTTAAACAAATGCTGGTAATTGGCCTGCGCATTTACCTGAGGTAATCCTATGGCCGTGGTTTCCCATATCTTCTTTTTAGCTATCTGTAAATCGATAGATGAGTTTCTGGAATTGGCATTATTTTTAATGGCATATTCCTGAGCTTGTTTCAGACTAAATGAAGTGGTTGTTGGCTGGTCATTCTGCGCCTTTGCATTAAATTGAACAGCAAAAACCAGGAAAGCTGAACACAAAGTGGGGATAAATGGTAATTTCATAGATCAGATATTGTTGTTGAACATTTTAATTTGTTTCTCGTAATAGGCCAGTCCTTCGGCATTGGCAATGCCACGAATATGATTATCGAACATGACTTGGAACACTTTTTCGACTCCAAAATTTACAGACTCCAAAAATTCCTTGTTGTGTACATCTTCAAGTTTCTGAATATAAAGCCTGGCAACCAGGTCAATATTAAGGTCATTACGGTATATTCCTTCGGCAATTCCCTGTTCAAAGTTTTGTTTCACCTGCAGAAATACATGGTCGCGCTTCCTGAGAACAAACTCACGGAAAATTGCTGGGTAATACTTCTGAAGTTCAAAAGCATTAATCGGATTAAAATCCTTTAATTGTCTGCTCACGTTACGGCTTACAGTTAGAAGAACATCAATAGCGTTCATTTCGGTCATATCTCCGTCAATGCACACTATTCTTTCCTGTTCAGTCATATATGCCAGAACTTTTTCAACCAGCTCAGTTTTATTAGACACATACTGATAAATGGTCTTCTTCGACATCCCCAACTCCTTGGCTACATCATCCATGGTAATGCTGCGGATTCCGTTTTTCATGAATAGCCGTAAGCTTTCAGATAAAATACGGTCAATTTTTTCGTCCATTTTTTTGATTAAGAGTGGCAAAAGTACAATTTTTAAAAACACAGGAAACAAAGTGAATATAAAATGTTTCCATTGTGTTAACATCAATTAACGTTTCCCAAACTTAATTGTTCGGCAAAATTCAAAATAAAACTTCTTTCACACAATTGAAAAGCGGTGAATGCCGGTTTTAAGACGGTGAATGGGGAGAATTGGGATTTCGGAATAAGAGTGTTCAAAACACAGATTACAAAAAATAAAAGAACAAGTTCATTGGCATATTGAGAATCAAATTTTAGTTGGAGCTAACGAAAGACAAGACTAGGGTCCCCACCACTATACTCAATCATCATAATAGCGATA
>JBBQGD010000026.1:0-26583 GCA_038322655.1 Bacteroidales bacterium
GTAGTAAAAGTTTTGGCTATGTACTCTTTGCCACAGTAAAGACACTTTTTAGAGATTTCGATGTATGTGCTCATAGGACTATAATTGCCGGTATGTGTCCAGGTGTGTCAGAGTGTGTCTATGTGTGACATAATATCTCCAATTTGTTGCCAAACAACAAGGGCAACAGACCTGGGCAACAATACAGCAACAAATATAGTGATAAAAGTGCAAACAGGCAACAAGAAAAAGAAAATAAATTTATATAAAAATAAGAATAACAGATAGTTAACAACTAAAGGAAAGGTAATTACTTTCCGATACAGAATTTTCCAAAAATATTTCCCAATATATCTTCAGTTGATACTTCGCCTGTGATCTCGGCCAGGTGATGCAGCGCCGATCGTATATCAGTTGCTATAAGGTCGGTAGGGATATTGTCTTCCAGTCCTTTTGATGCTTCTGATAACGCATTTAATGTGCCGATAATGGAATGATAATGCCGTGCATTGCTTACAATGGCCTGGTCGCCTATATTTGCTGCCATCGAGGTTTTTACCAGGCGATCCAATATCAGGTTAATATTTTCTTTCCGCTTGGCTGAAATAAATATGGTCTCCATATCGAACAATGCAGTTATATGATGCGGAGTTTCAACCATCAGGTCGGTTTTATTTCCAATCAGCAGGAATTGCTTTTCCGGGTTATCAATATGATCACGGAATTCTGTTTTAAGTTCGTCTATATCATCAACAGTTATTGTACTGATATCGAATAAGTACAGGATAACGGAAGCTTCCTCAATTTTTTCATATGTGCGCCTGATGCCGATGGTTTCAATTGTATCCGCAGTATGCGCCCTGAGACCTGCAGTATCAATAAATCTGAAAGTGATTCCATGCGTTGTAAAAGTGTCTTCGATGGTGTCGCGGGTGGTGCCGGGAATTTCGCTTACAATGGCTCTTTCCTCGTTTAGCAATGCATTTAATAAAGTTGATTTTCCTACGTTAGGCTTTCCGATAATGGCAACAGGGATGCCTTTCTTAATCACATTTCCTAACGAGAAGGATGAAGCCAGTTTGTTCATTTCATCAATAATCCCTTTAAGAAGCAGCTTCAGTTTTCCCCTGTCGGCAAACTCAACATCTTCTTCGCTGAAGTCCAGTTCCAGTTCCAGTAAGGATGCCAGGTCGAGTAACTGACTCCGCATATCTTTTATTTTTTGCGAAAATCCGCCACGCATCTGAGATAAGGCAAGATCATGAGCTATTTTTGAACCTGACGATATAAGGTCAGCAACAGCTTCAGCCTGCGACAAATCGAGCTTACCGTTCAGAAAAGCCCTGAATGTAAATTCACCGGCCCTGGCTATACGGGCGCCTGCATCAATCAACACTTCTAAAACCCTTTGCTGTATATATTCAGAACCGTGACATGAAATTTCAACAATATCATCACCTGTGTAAGAATGGGGATTGCGGAAAATTGTGAGAACAACTTCATCAATCATTTCATTTTCTGTTGAAAAAGTGCCAAAATGCGCCGTGTGGGTTTCAGACTGCTCAACAGAAAAGTTGGCTTTAGGTGATTTGAAAAATAAACTGCTGATTGAGATTGCTTTTGGTCCCGAAAGTCGTACTATAGCTATGGCGCCAATCCCCGGAGGGGTTGAGAGGGCGCATATGGTATCATTTTTAGTGTAGGAAGTATATGGATTCATAGCAGTTAGGAGGTTGTTTATACAAAGATAGTGAGAAGCGTGGCTGATTCAAAATATTAAACCACATTTTTTTAATCGTACTATTTGTAAAATGCAGATTATCATCACTTTATTTGAAGTGACAGATATAGAAATAATTCGAAAATCAAAAATTTATTTGAAATTATTGCATCCGGATTTATCAATCTCCACCATCACTAACTGTCTCCAGTTCCTGATCTTGATTTCCTTCAAGTATTGAAAGTACCGATTTGATATCATAAACACTGGCGTTCTTGCGGTTACCTAAAACAATAATTACAATATCGGCATCCATATCGGTCCAGAACATGGTACTGAACCCTGCCCACCATCCGCCATGGTAAACGTAATGGACCTTCTTCATGTTTTTCGGATCGGTCATCAGCCTGAATCCAAGTCCATAGTTGTGCCTGCTTCTATGCTCAAAACTTCGCGGGGTAAAAGCTTCTTTAAGCCAGTGTTTACTTAGTAAACATCCTGAATGCAGAGCTACATACCAACGTTCCATATCACCGACTGTAGAGTATATTCCCTTATCTCCGTAAACCCCGTCAAAAAACTCCCGTTCACGGCTTCTGTTCCCCTGGTGGCCGATTGTACGGTACCGCAACATGGATTTAGGAGCAATGGTATCAATAAAAGTATGTGTCATTCCAAGTGGCTCAAATATACGGGTACGGATAAACTGTTCATAACTTATACCACTTACTTTTTCAATTATAGATGCGAGCAGGATGAAATTGCTGTTGTTGTAACTAAAGCTTTTATCTGGTTGGCTGTAAGGTTTGGGCAACGAATCGGCTTCCCTGAACCATTTCAAAATAGTATCATTGGTAGGGGTGGGGCCATTCAGTCTTCTTTTGTTCTCAAAACAGTAGAGGTAATTCGGTAATCCGCTCCGATGGCTTAACAGATTTTCGATAGTAATTCCATGATATGGAAATGAAGGTATAAACTTCTGAATGCTATCCTTTAATTTTAGCTTATCCTCCTGGGCAAGCAGTAAAACAGCTGTAGCTGTAAACGTTTTAGAGATGGACGCAAGTTGAAAAGCCGAGTTAAGCGATAAAGTATCTCTTGTTTTAAAATTAGAATAACCAAATACATTTTCATAAAGTATCACACCTTTCTGGGCAATAAGCACCGTACCGTTAAATCCCTGGATTTTTGCTTTTTTCCTGAAAAGGCTGTCCAGTGCCTTTTCTTTTTCAGCAGCATGGATTTTTTTTCTCATATGGGCTTCCTGTTCAGGTGTGAGCCTGTTTTTCGCAATACAGTCAACTAACTGAACAGTATTTTTTGCAGGTTTTTGCGAACAACCGGGGGTTATAAAAACCTGGACAACAATTAAAAAAAACAGAATGATATGTTTTATTACACTTTTCACAGAACTAATTTTTTTTTCTACAAAAGAAACCAAACATGCTTTGTCCCCGACATAAATTATGTTAAGGTTGTTAACAATGAAATGTTCAAGGAGAGGATAAGGAATGATTTTGTAAAGAAGGCATCAATTTAAACACGGTCGGATTATTATTTATGTAACGATGCCGATCAGAAAGTATTGTAACCAGGTTGGCACATAAAATTTGGATAGATTTAGCTTTTGCAGGTTTTATCGGCTGTTTTTGTGTTTTCTGGTTTGTACAACCAGCTCTTTTTGTGGCAGTTGTATTCTGTTTGATTTCTTGTATGGACATAATAAGTTCATTAAAGCTTATTGTTTAAGAATTCCTATCATAATCTAAAAATATTTTTACCTTTGGACACATAAATATTTTCTTCATGAGCATTCTCGTTAATAAAGATTCAAGAGTCATAGTGCAAGGTTTTACCGGCAGCGAAGGTACTTTTCATGCTACCCAGATGATTGACTATGGAACCAATGTTGTTGGTGGTGTAACTCCCGGTAAAGGCGGAAACGATCATATCGGACGACCAGTATTCAATACAGTTAAAGAAGCCGTTAAATCTACAAAAGCCAATGTTTCACTGATTTTTGTTCCACCTGCTTTTGCAGCTGATGCAATTATGGAAGCAGTTGATGCAGGTATTAAAGTTATTGTTTGTATTATTGAAGGTATTCCTGTAAAGGATATGATGGTTGCAAAGGAATATGTTGATGGCCTCGATTGTCGCCTGGTTGGTCCGAACTGTCCCGGTGTTATCACGCCCGGCGAAGCTAAAGTCGGCATTATGCCCGGATTCATACACAAAAAAGGTATTATTGGTATTGTATCCCGCTCAGGCACTTTAACATATGAAGCTGTTGATCAGCTTACCAAAGCGGGTTTAGGACAAACAACAGCGCTCGGGATCGGTGGCGACCCGATTATTGGAACAACAACCCGTGATGCTATGGAACTGTTTATGGCAGATCCCGAAACCAAAGGAATAGTTATGATAGGTGAAATTGGCGGAAACATGGAAGCCGATGCTGCTTATTATGTCCGCGATCACGGAACCAAGCCAGTTGTTGGATTTATAGCAGGTGCTACTGCTCCCGCTGGCCGTACCATGGGACATGCCGGAGCTATTGTTGGTGGAAAATCAGATACTGCCGAAGCTAAAAAGGCCATCATGCGTGAATGTGGTATCACCGTTGTTGATTCACCGGCTGAAATTGGCGCAGCTATGCTTAAACTTATAAAAAAATAAACATTCCTGAATTTCTTTTTAAAAAGATATAGAAAAAAGTAAATACTGACCAGGATTAGCATTCCTGTTTTATGAAACTCTGAGATAATGTTCTTAAACATGTTTCAGAGTTTTTTTATTTCTCAGTTTCAGAACTCCTTTCCTGGTTGTTCAGGATCAATTAATTAAGAAAATTTATACGCAAACTGAAAACGAGGAATTTTCGGATGAATAAATTAACATGCATGTTTGCGAATTCATATTTTTAGATGCAGAAAAATAATTTTTCATTTTTCGTGCACAATTATGGATTTTACGGATAAAACCAGGAAATATTTCGGTGCACTGCACCTCTGTATTAATTTGATATTCAATTTTATAAATATTTCGCTGCTCTGCGGCTTTTCAATGAAAGTAGTTGTGAAAATCAGTCGCAATGCACCTGAATATTTATAGCAGAGTATTACAGGATTCACCAATAGGTGCAGCGCACTGAAATAGGAATTTCCATTTATGGATGACAGATAAAAAATGTGTTTTCTTTTCGCGAGATGTCAGGAGTTCTGAGTTTACGAAACCTGAAACTTGAAACCCTGAAACCCTGAAACCACTCAAATTCCTATTTTTTCTCAACCCTCTCATAAGCTCCCACATCCGGCGGGCCCGGGATAAGTCGCGAAACACCTTTACGATCGTGTGTAATATTAGGGACTGTATTGTTAATAATGCTGACTGAAGCAATATTTATAGCAGATGACAGAGTATCGAGTTGAAAATTATTTATAAAGGGATTTACAAATTTCGCATCTTCATTGAAAGTACAGTTTACGAAATTTGGTTCATACTTTTTTTCTTTAACCCAGTTTACAAGGGATTGATCAAACTGAAAGTTAAACAAGGTCCCTTCATGTTCATTGAAATCGATTGCACTCTGTTGGTTTCCTGTAATAATGCAATTCCCGAAATAAGCACCGGTTAGTTCTCCGGGAATAACTGTTATCGAATCAATTGAATAATTACTTATAGCTAAAGCAGAATAGCTTTTTCCACCGAAATAATTGGCCAGGGTACAATTGCGGAAATCATAACTTCCTCCCTGTTCAATCGAAACTACATTCCCACCGCAATTTGTAATCTGGCAGTTGGTTGAAACAATTTTGGCCCTGGTTGCCAGAATGCCGTAGTTTTTCATATTGTGAATCATACAGTTATGTAACCTGAGCGGTTCATTGTCAGCAAGCCCGCAACTATCTGCCTGTATCCCTACAATAGCATTGGTGATTTCAGCATATGTGAAGCTATTGTTTTTACTGCCGTTTTCAAGCCAGATCCCATCCCACAAACCCGGCAATGTAAGGTAATCGTCATCAAGCCTGTCGCTGGTAAAAATAACCGGTAATTCAAGTGTTCCTGTAACATTTATCGATGCTCCTGAGCGGATTTCGAGGCTGCTGGCATTGTGAAAATAAATTCGTGTTCCTGCCACAATATTCAGTTTGCAATCTTTTCCGGCAGTAAGTGTTCCATAAATAACATGTGGTTTATCATCAGGCAGTGTTACATCGCCTGTTAGAACTGTGTTATGGTGAAAATAAGCATCCTGGCCCCATGCCACTAACTTTACATCCTGAATGTTGCCGTTAGTTTCGAAAACAACTGAATCGCTTTCAATCAAAGGACTATTTGCATTGTTTGGATCAATAGTAACTTTAATAAATATATAAGCACTGTCATTCGGGCCTATTTCCAGGTTAAGGTAGTTAAGGCTGGGTGTACCATCTATATTAAGCCTGAAAGGAGAGGCGTTTCCGCGGGCAAGGGATATCTTTGAAATATTTATCCTGTTGTTTCCTTTATTGCGGATGACCAGCTGCTTGGTAATAGACCCGATGGTTGTAAAAACCGTATCGAACAATATGGTATCAGTGCTGAATGTGAGTTTGAAACCGGGATCGGTGTTAAATTCATCTTTTCTGCAACCTGAATAGGCAAGTACAGTGGTAATCAATAGAAATAATATTGCCCTGGTTGAATGTCTGATCATTATTATAGTCTCATTTAAAGCTTACAAAGATAGTTGAATCTGATTTCTAACATTAAAACGATTTTTTAAAAGAATTAATATTTTTAAAAGAACAATTATTGTATTTTTAAAGTTAATATTGGGTTTGTCATAAATAGGGTCTGATATAGATGTGTATTGGTCCTTATGCAAAAATGATGTACATTTGCATGATTTATTTGAAGTCAATATAATTAATGCTAAATAGCTGATTCATTATGGATTATATCAAATTTGATAAGTCGATGCTGGTAAATCTTGAGTATTCTCTTACCCGTGAGATGCTCCGATCTAACAGGGCTGGTTCATATGCATCTACAACCATTATTGGTTGTAATACTCGTAAGTATCATGGTCTGCTTGTTACATCTCAGCCTCAGCTCGATGGAGGAATGCATGTATTACTTTCATTGCTCGACGAAACAATTATTCAGCATGACCAGGAATTTAACCTGGCAATACACAAGTACAAAGGAGACAAGTATAATCCAAAGGGTCATAAATATGTAACCGATTTTAATATCGATACCAACCTCAGAATTACCTATAGGGTTGGCGGTGTTTTATTTACAAAGGAAATGCTGTTTGCCGGAAACAGTGATAGTATAATCATTAAGTATACCCTGGTCGAAGCACATTCACCCACAAAAATTCGTTTCAGACCTTTTCTTGCATATCGAAATATACACTCATTAAGTAAAGCAAATAATGATGTTGAGAGAAAATACGATGCAATTCCTAATGGCGTAAAAGTTAGAATGTACCAGGGATATCCGCATTTGCATCTTCAGATTTCGAAAGAAAACGAGTATGTACATGCACCTGACTGGTTTTTTGATTTTGATTACATGCGCGAGAAAGCCCGCGGGTATGATTCACTGGAAGATTTATATACCCCCGGTTATTTCGAAGTCCCCGTAAAACCGGGAGAAAGCATTTATTTTATGGCAAGCCTCGAAGAGGAAGACCCTAAGACTTTTGCCCGAATGTACAGTCAGGAAATGAAAAAACGTATTTTACGGGATAGTTTCGAAAATTGCCTGGAAAATGCAGCAGAACAGTTTATTGTTAAGCGTGGCAAAAAATTTGAGGTTGTAGCTGGATTTCATTGGTTTGGACGTGTTACACGCGATACTTTTATAGCTCTGCCGGGTCTTACCCTGCTTCATGGTGATTTCAAAACTTTTAAAGCCGTTCTGGATAACAGCCTTAACGAATTGAAAGGTCCGCTCTTTCCCAATTCGGGAACCGGCCTGAAACTCGAATATAATTCGGTGGATGCATCCCTCTGGCTTTTCTGGACCCTGCAGCAATATGTTAAATACAGCGGTGACAAAACTGTATGGAAACAATACGGAGGATATTTGAAAATGATCCTGAGCAGTTTCCGCGAAGGTGCAGCATATAATATACATATGCTCGAAAACGGGTTATTGTATGCCGGGATTACAGGCTCAGCACTAACCTGGATGGATGCTGTAATTGATAATAAACCTGTTACGCCACGTATAGGTCTAGCAGTTGAGGTAAATGCTCTATGGTATAACGCTATTTGTTTTGCCGTTGAATTAGCCGAAAAAGCCGGTGATACAGAATTTGTCGACCTGTGGAAACCTGTTGCCATACGTATTCCGGCTGAATTTGTAAATACATTCTGGTATGAGGACGAAAAATACCTTTATGATTACGTACAAGGTGATTTCCGGGATAAATCAGTACGACCGAATCAGATTTTTGCCGCCTCACTGCCTTATTCGCCTCTTAATGATGACCAATGCAAAGGAATCCTTGACAGGGTCCAATCCGAGTTGCTTACTCCACGTGGAATGCGTACACTGTCGCCGAAAAATCCGGCATATAAAGCTGAATATGCCGGCGGACCGAATGAGCGTGATCTGGCATATCACCAGGGTTCAGTTTTCCCCTGGTTATTCGGCCATTTTGCAGAAGCGTGGCTTAAGCTCTATGAACAGGGTGGTGTAACTTTAATTACAAAGTTGTATAAAGGTTTTGAAGAAGTAATGTCAGAGCACGGAATTGGAACAATCTCAGAACTTTATGACGGAGATCCGCCTTATCGCGCGGCTGGTGCCATTTCACAGGCATGGAGTGTTGCAGAACTTTTACGGGTTAAAAATTTGCTTGAATCCATGAAAAAAGCGGATTCAAAGAAATCATTATAAAAATCGATTCAAAATATAAAAGCGATGAAAGTATTAATGTTTGGTTGGGAATTCCCTCCCCATATTACCGGTGGCCTCGGTACAGCCTGTTTTGGACTTACCAAAGGATTGTTGAAACATGGGGTTGAAGTACAGTTCGTAGTGCCTAAAGCTTATGGTGACGAAAGCCAGGAAGCTGTTCGGTTGATTAACGCCAGTGATGTAACTGTTATGATGAACGATCCAATATTTAAGGAA
The DNA here is from genome assembly GCA_038322655.1 of Bacteroidales bacterium. Lineage (GTDB taxonomy): Bacteria > Bacteroidota > Bacteroidia > Bacteroidales > UBA4417 > UBA4417. Next base: position 8,840 of record JBBQGD010000026.1, read on the forward strand.
TACTGGAGCCAGATCACCTATATGGAAATCGGATCAAATCTCATACCTTATGTTGGTCCTGAAGGTTTTCAGAAAATGGTCAGTGAGAATCTTAATACAAAAGTCCAGGAAGGGAGTCGGGTTTTCTCGGAGAAATTCCAGTTCTCAGGCAAATACGGACATGACCTTATGGAAGAGGTAGCACGCTACGCACTTGTGGGTGCAGCTATTGCTGCCAACAGTGATTTTGATATTATCCATGCACACGACTGGCTTACTTATTCAGCCGGAGTAGCAGCAAAAAAAATATCGGGTAAACCTTTGGTTGTTCATATGCATGCCACTGAATTCGACCGATCAGGAGAGAATTACAACGAGAATGTTTATGAAATAGAACGAAAAGGAATGGTTGAAGCCGATCGGGTTATTACGGTGAGCAATCTCACCCGCAATATTGTAATTGACAGGTATCATATCGATCCTGAAAAAGTTATCACAGTGCATAATGCCGTTGAACCACCTGAAAAAACAGAATTGATTGATGCCCAGAAACATGTAAAGGAAAAAATTGTGACTTTTCTTGGTAGGATAACTTTCCAGAAGGGACCTGAGTATTTTATAGAGGCTGCTTGCAAGGTACTTGAGCGCGATAAAAACGTACGTTTTGTAATGGCAGGCACAGGAGATATGATGGAGAAAATGATCAGGCGGGTAGCAAAACTCAAAATTTCATCGCATTTCCATTTCACCGGATTTTTGAAAGGGGAAAATGTGGATCGTATGTTTGCAATGAGTGACGTGTATGTAATGCCTTCAGTATCTGAGCCTTTTGGTATTTCACCTCTTGAAGCTATGCGATCAAATGTACCGGTTATTATTTCAAAACAATCAGGTGTTGCTGAAGTACTTAACCATGTGATGAAAGTTGATTTCTGGGATGTTGATGCCATGGCGGATGCCATTTATGGATTATTGCATTACAAATCAATGAGTGAAATGACGGTTGCCAACGGTACAGAAGAAGTAAATAACCTTAAATGGGAATCTGCTGCACGTAAAGTAGCTGACATTTATGAATCGCTGCTTAAAAAGTAGCAACCAGAATATTTTTAATCATAGTTTAAAACGAAGATATATGAGGTCAGTTTGTCTTTATTTTCAGGTTCATCAGCCATTCAGGCTTCGGACATATCGGTTTTTCGATATTGGTGCCGACCATTATTACTACGATGATTATCAAAATAAACGTATTGCCAGGCGAATTGCCCAAGAATGCTATCTTCCTGCCAACGAGATTTTACTTGGACTTATTAATGAATTTGGCTCAGCGTTCAAGGTGACATTCAGTATAAGTGGCATAGCACTGGAACAATTTAAGAAATACTCACCCGAAGTAATAGAAAGTTTTAAACGTCTGGCAAAAACCGGAAATGTTGAATTTCTGGCCGAAACATATTCACATTCGTTGGTTGGATTAATAGATCCTGCAGAATTTAAAAGACAGGTTCAGGAACACGCTGCAACCATCAAAGAATTGTTAGGCGTTACCCCGACTGCATTCCGCAATACTGAGTTAGTGTATTCAAACAGCATTGCAGGGCAGGTTCTTGACATGGGTTACAAAACCATGTTAACAGAAGGAGCAAAGCAACTGCTTGGATGGAAAAGCCCGAATTTCCTGTACCAAAGCGCACCTCATCAACGATTGAAACTGCTGTTACGGAATTATCAGCTCAGTGACGATATTGCAATACGCTTTTCGCAGAAAGATTGGAGTGAATGGCCCCTGACTGCTGAAAAATATGTTTCATGGATCAATAATGTAGATCCTAAGCAGGAACTCATAAATTTATTTATGGATTACGAAACTTTCGGCGAACATCAGAAAGCAGAATCAGGTATTTTTGGTTTTTTGAGGGCATTCCCCGAACAACTGATTAAAACCGGCAAATGGACCTTCCACACTGTAAGTGAAATTGCTGATAATTTCCAACCCGTGGCTGGCATTGATTGCCCGCACGCTATTTCCTGGGCTGATGAAGAGCGTGATCTTTCATCCTGGCTTGGTAACGACCTGCAGACGGAAGCTTTTTCGAGTCTCTTTAAAGTATCTGATTTAATGGTTGCATGTAAAGATGCTGATCTACACCGGGATTGGAATTACCTGCAAACAAGCGGACATTTTTATTACATGTGCACAAAATGGTTCAGCGATGGTAATGTGCATCAAAAATTAAATCCTTATAGCTCGCCATACGAAGCATTCCTTAATTACATGAATGTACTTTCTGACTTTCTGATTCGTGTAAATGATTATACCCTGAATACTCCAGTTGCGGAGAAAAAAAACCAGGCTGCAAAAATAGCACAATCACAAGAAACGGGTTCTCCTGAAAAGCTGGTTTCAGCTAAGAGGTTACCAAAGCCTGGAACTCCAGCAGCAGGCAAACTGCAAAAAAAAGCAGAAGCCAAACCACGAAAATCTTAAAGCCAGAAAATGTTTATTCACACTATTAACCAAATGTGGATAACTTAAAAAACCAGTTAATTTTAAAATTCGTATTTTTGCAGCCCTCTGAATCAGGATTTCTACCTGTCAGAGGTTTGGTTTTTGTGCATGATTTCTATTATTCGTGCATTGAATTACTTGAATCTGAATCTGATATATGAGTGATAAGAAAATACTTACGCCCGACTACCTGTTTGAGGTAAGCTGGGAAGTTTGCAATAAAGTTGGTGGAATTCATACGGTAGTAGCCACTAAGGCTCCCGGATTACAGCAGGAATACGGAAACAATTACATTCTTATAGGTCCAGATGTTTGGAAAGAAACCAGAAATAATCCTGAATTTACTGAAGATAAATCAATTTTGCGTGTTTGGCGCGAACGCGCCGAAAACGAAGGCTTACGAATAAAAATTGGTCGCTGGAATATTAAAGGCCGGCCTGTGGTAATTCTTGTTGACTTCACACAATACATTCCTTCGAAAGATAAAATTCTGGCCGAATTCTGGGAAAAATATAAACTGGATAGTATAACCGGGTCATGGGACTATTTTGAACCTGCACTTTTTGGTTATGCAGCAGGTAAGGTTATCGAAAGTTTTTACGAATTCAGCCTTACAGCCCAGGATAAAATTGTGGCCCAGTTCCATGAGTGGATGACAGGGGGAGGAATACTTTATCTGAATGACAAAGTGCCTCAGATCGGAACAATATTTACAACCCATGCTACTGTAGTAGGAAGAAGTATCGCAGGAAATAACCTGCCACTCTACAGCCGTTTTGAGGATTATCATGGTGATGCTATGGCAATGCGATTTCATGTTATGGCAAAGCATTCGCTCGAAAGCATAGCTGCTAATGAGAGTGACGCCTTCACAACTGTAAGTAAGCTTACATCAAATGAATGTACTCAGTTTTTAGGCCGTGAGCCTGATGTAATTACTCCAAATGGATTTGATGATTCCCTTTTCCTGGATGAAGAAGCTTTGAGCGCAAAAAGGTTAATAGCACGTGAGAAACTTCTTGCTGTTGCCCAGGCAGTTACCGGACATTCGCTTCCTGCTGATACCCTTTTTCTGCTTAACAGCGGAAGATACGAATATCGGAATAAAGGTATCGATCTTTTTCTGGATGCTCTTGCTGATCTGAACCAGAACGAAAAACTTACGTATCCGGTGGCAGCTTTTATTACCATTCCGGCTCACCACTCAGGACCGGTTCATGGATTAGCCGAAAAAATTGAATCCGGGAATTATGAGACTACTGAGGAGAAACAATATCTCACACATGGCCTTTTTGAACCGGATTACGATCCGATCTTAAAAAGACTTAAGGAGAATAGTCTTTTCAATTCACTGCAGGATAAAGTCAAAGTTATATTTGTGCCAAGCTATCTGAACGGGAACGATGGCATTTTTGATCTCAGTTATTACGATCTATTGCCAGGTTTTGACCTTTCAGTTTTTCCATCCTACTATGAGCCCTGGGGATATACCCCGCTCGAAAGCCTTGTTTTTGGCGTTCCAACCGTAACTACCACACTTGCAGGATTTGGATTATGGGTGAGGAGTATAACCAAAGATAGTGGCATTACCGTAATTGATCGCAATGATGAGAACAACGAAACCGTGGTTGATTCAATTGTTTCGGTTATTTTATCATTCGAAAAAATGTCGGAAAGCAGGAGGGCTGAACTATCAGCATCAGCAATTTCATTGGCACACACTGCCCTGTGGAGTAACCTGCTGAAATATTACAAACAAGCATATTCAGTAGCGCTCGAAAAAGTGGGTGACCGCGCTGATCTTTTTAGGGATAAGAGGCAGGCTGAGTCTGTTATCAGTGTAAACGGGAAAAAACCTTCACATCCGGAATGGCGCAAAGTGCTTGTTCGGCATACCTTTCCTGACGCGTTAAAAGGGTTGTTGAAATTAAGCCGCAACCTTTATTGGTGCTGGAATAGTGATGCTGCAGACTTGTTCAGGCTTATCAGTACTGAACGTTGGGAAAGTTCGGGTAATAACCCGATTGCTTTACTCGAATCCCTTACATTCAGTCAGTTACAGGCGCTTGAAAAAGATCCGGACTTCATGAATAGGCTCAATCTGGTAATAGAGAAATTCGATGCATATATGGCCAAAAGTTCTGAAAAGAAAGGGCCGAAAATCGCTTATTTCAGTATGGAATTCGGTTTGCACGAAAGTGTACAGATATATTCGGGTGGTCTTGGTGTTCTAGCAGGGGATTACCTGAAAGAAGCATCCGATTCTAATTCCGATATGGTAGGAGTAGGATTATTATATCGCTATGGTTATTTCAAGCAGACATTATCTCCTTTTGGTGAACAAATTCCGGAGTATTTTCCTCAGCGATTTAACCATTTACCTATTAAACCTGTACGTTACCCTGATGGAGAGTGGATAACGATAAGTATTTCATTGCCGGGACGCATACTGTATGCTAAAGTATGGAAAATTGAAGTTGGCAGGATACCTCTTTATTTATTGGATGCTGATATCGAAGAAAACTCTGAGAACGACCGCTTTGTAACACATCAGTTATATGGCGGTGATCTTGAAGTGCGTTTCAAACAGGAATTATTGCTTGGTGTTGGTGGTATCCGTATGCTCGAAGCCATCGGACTGGAACCTGACCTTTACCATTGCAACGAGGGACATGCCGCATTTATTGGAATTGAGCGTCTTCGGGAATATGTGCAAAATCACCAATTATCATTCCTTCAGGCTATTGAACTGGTAAGGGCTTCATCTCTGTTTACTACACACACACCTGTTCCTGCCGGTCACGATGCCTTTACCGAAGACCTTCTGCGTACCTATATTCCTCATTACGCGATTCGCCTGAATATTTCATGGAATACTTTCATGAACCTTGGCCGATATGTGGAGAACTCTAACGATCAGAAATTCTCAATGAGCGTACTGGCGTCAAAACTCTCGCAGGAAATGAATGGGGTGAGCCGTATCCATGGCCAGGTGAGCAGGCAGATGTTTAAAGATATGTATAATGGCTTTTACGAAAGCGAAATTCATATTGGATATGTAACTAATGGAGTACATATGCCAACATGGACAAATGTTAAATGGGAAAAACTGTATTTGCAGGAATTTGGCGAAGCATATCTGCAGGATCAGTCTAATCCTGATTATTGGGAAAAGATACACAATGTCTCCGACGAACGGATATGGAAAATCAGGCAGGAGTTACGCGGAGATTTAATAAGTTATATTAAGAAACGCCTGCAGGATTCTATGAGTACCAGTTCTGAAAAACCTAAGCAGGTTATACAGGTTATTGATTCTCTTGATAATAATGCTCTTACTATAGGTTTTGCCCGAAGGTTCGCAACCTATAAACGTGCCCATTTGCTCTTTTCCAATACTGAACGACTGGCACAAATACTCACTAATGAAAAATATCCGGTGCAATTTGTTTTTGCCGGTAAAGCTCACCCTGCCGATAAAGCAGGCGCCGACCTTATCAAAAGGATTATTGAGGTATCACGCATGCCACAGTTTGTCAGCAAGATACTTTTCCTTGAAAACTATAATATGGCCATGGCCCGTAAACTTGTTCAGGGCGTTGATATCTGGCTGAATACGCCTACCCGCCCGTTGGAAGCCAGTGGAACAAGTGGTGAAAAAGCTGTGATGAATGGTGTGGTTAACTTTAGTGTACTTGATGGATGGTGGGCCGAAGGATATCGCGAAGATGCAGGTTGGGCACTGAAAGAAGAAAAAACATACGAAAACCAGCAATTCCAGGATGAACTCGATGCAGAAACTATTTACAATATCCTGGAAGATGAAATAATACCTGCTTTTTACGATCGGGGTAAAGATGATGTTCCGCATGAATGGATCAAATATGTTAAAAATACCATATCCGGCATAGCTCCTCATTTTACTATGAAACGTCAGCTTGACGATTATTATACGAAATACTATTATAAACTAGCAAAACGCTCAGCTTTACTTAAAGAAGATGATAATGCGGCAATGCGTAGCCTGGCATCATGGAAGTTCCGTATGATACGCAATTGGGATGGTATCGAAGTGATTGATGTTATTTTGCCTAATCCGGCTAACCAGGCGTTGAATCTTGGTGATATTTTTACTGCCGAATTAGTTCTCAATTTAGGAGATATTGCACCTGACGATGTTATGATCGAAATGATCTTAGGTCAGAAAACCAATGATAGTATGGTTGAACCTCAATCTATTCGCGAATTGAGACTTACTACAGTTGACGGAAATATTGCTCGTTTTGTTATTGAGATTGAGACCGGACTTGCCGGTGTATTCGACTTTGCTTTCCGTATTACTCCTAAAAATCCTTTGCTTCCTCACCGCATGGACTTTAACCTGGTTAAATGGGCGTAGGTGTACGGAAACAGAAAAATTGGTAATCAGTGATTTTTTTTCTTTAACACTCAAACCCTAACACCTAATTTCTTTAAAAATAACAATTAACAAGTAACAAATAACTAAAAAATGAATTTACTCGAAGGAAAAGTTGCCCTTATCACCGGTGCATCACGTGGAATTGGCAAAGCCATCGCCATCGCTTTTGCAAAACAAGGTGCTTCAATTGCTTTTACTGATATGCGCCGCGACGAGATCATGGAGGCAACCGAACGCGAAATACAGGCTTTAGGTATTAAAGCAATCGGTTATGCTTCTGATGCAAGCTCTTTCGAAGACAGCGAACGTACGGTTGATGAAATAGCAAAAGAGTTCGGCCGTGTCGATATACTCGTAAACAATGCCGGTATTACCCGCGACAACCTGCTTATGCGTATGACCGAAGCAGACTGGGACCTGGTAATTAAAGTAAATCTGAAATCAGTTTTCAATTTAACAAAAGCTGTACAAAAATATATGCTTAAACAGCGTTCCGGTTCAATTATCAATATGAGTTCGGTGGTTGGCGTAAATGGTAATGGCGGACAATCCAATTATTCTGCTTCAAAAGCCGGTTTGATAGGATTTACCAAATCCATAGCCCAGGAACTTGGTTCAAGGAATATCCGCTGCAATGCCATTGCTCCCGGCTATATCGAAACCGAAATGACTGCAAAGCTATCCGAAGAAGTACGTACACAATGGGCCGCTCAAATACCGCTCCGCCGTGGTGGCAAACCCGAAGATGTTGCACAGGCATGTATTTTCTTTGCATCAGACTTGTCGGGATATGTGACCGGACAGGTATTGAGTGTTTGTGGTGGAATGAGTACTTAAAATTATTTTATATGTAAGAAAAAAGCGGATCTCCTTTTATAGAAGTCCGCTTTTATTCTATATTTTAATCTCGTTTTATCCTGATTTTTATGACACTTTTACAATTTATCTACTTAATCCCATAATGAGGAGCCAGTATTTTCATAAACCAGGCTGAAGGAAGAATTTTTTTCAGAACAACGGCTAATTTTTGTTCAGCAGTGGCAATTACATAACGCTGACATGGATTTTTTGATTCAACAATCTTAACAAGTTTACGTGCCAGAACTTCAGGGGGCCAGCCTCCGGTCTCATCTTTCTCAATAACAGAAAGCGATTTGGTGAACTGTTCTGCATATGGATCATTGGCAGTTTGGGCTAAAAAATTGCGCCGGTTTGCCGTATTATTTGTATGGAAATCACCGGGATTTAATACTACAACCTTGATATTGAATTGCTTTATTTCCATTCGTAAGGCTTCGCTTATTCCTTCGATGGCAAATTTGCTCGCTGAATAATATCCCTGAAAAGGCAAACCCATTAGTCCTCCGATAGAACCAAAATTAATTATTGTCCCTTCTTTTTGTTGCCGCATGGCCGGTAATACTTCCTTGAGCATATATACCATTCCCATAATGTTGGTATCCATTTGTAAACGGATATTTTCGATGGGTGTGGTTTCAATAGAGCCACCGGTATGTGCCCCTGCATTATTTATCAAAATATCAATTCGGCCTTCCTTTTGTAAAACCAAACTAACCGCTTGCTTAATTGAAGTTTGATCCAGGAGATCCATTTTCAATGTATTGATATTCTGCAAGGTTTCCGTTTCCTTTCGAACAGTGCCATATACTATATGACCCTTTGCGGCAAGCATTTCAGCAGTTTTTTTACCAAACCCTGATGATATACCTGTGATGAATACAACTTTTGGCATGGGAGATATAAAAGAATAATAAAAAATCCGGATTAACTTGCAATAGCATCCCTTGAAAGTACTCCAAGTTTATTGGCAGCTTTTGCAATTTTATCAATTGCAATATCCAACTGTTCAAAGGTATGGGTAGCCATAAGTGAGAATCGTATCAGACTGTCTTCCTTTGGTACTCCGGGCGAAACAACAGGATTCACAAATACACCGTCTTCCAGAAGAAGCCTTGTCATTTGCAAGGCAGCAATTTCGTTGCGGATAAACAGTGGAATTATGGGAGATGCTGATTTGCCGGTATCAAATCCCAGGCTTTTAAACGCTTGCAATGCATAATCTGTTAGTGCCCAAAGATGACTGATCCTTTCCGGTTCTGATTCCATTATATCAAGCGCTGCCAGAACGGTAGCTGCTGAAGATGGAGTCATACTTGCGCTGAAAATCAGAGAGCGGGAGTTGTGCTTCAGGTAGTTAATAATCTCTTTGTCGGCAGCTATAAACCCACCTAATGAAGCCAAAGATTTGGAAAATGTCCCCATCGTCAGGTCTACCTTGTCGGTTAGTCCAAAATGCGAAGCTGTCCCCGCCCCGTTTTTACCAATAACTCCGATTGAGTGTGCATCGTCAACCATTATTGATGCATTGTACTTCCCGGCGAGCCTGACAATTTCAGGAAGATTAACAATGTCGCCTTCCATAGAGAATATCCCATCAACTACAATCAGCTTGATTTTATCAGGCTCACAAAGTTTTAACTTTGACGCCAGCGAATGCATGTCATTATGCTGAAATTTCAATATTTTTGAAAACGAAAGCCGACTGCCTTCTATAATGGAAGCATGATCTAATTCATCCAATAATAAGTAATCGTTTCGTCCGGTAAGAGCTGAAACTACTCCCAGGTTAACCTGGAATCCTGTACTGTAACAGATTGCTCCGTCTTTATTCATTAGGCGGGCAAGCCTTTCTTCCAATTCAATATGGATGTCGAGAGTGCCATTTAAAAAACGTGATCCGGCACAGCCTGTTCCATATTTATCAATTGCTTTTTTAGCTGCTTCCTTTATTTTGGGATGGTTTGTAAGCCCAAGATAACTGTTTGATCCAAACATCAGAACTTTCTTGCCATTTATTATAACTTCAGTGTCCTGATCTGATTCTATTACTCTAAAATAAGGGTAAAGGCCAGCCTCCATTATTTTTTGCGGAGCATCATATACCGAAAGCTTATCTTGCAATATTCCCATTTACTATTATAATTTACACTAATTTGACACAAAAGTAATGAAAAATTAATTGCATTTATGTTCCTTCATATGGAATCTGATTTTTAATTCAGAACCCGAAGATAAGAATGTGGTATAGTTGTGTTTATCATTAAAACATACCTATTGACAAAAGCATAAAAATTTATATAAATACAAATTTAAATAATTGATTATCATTCATGTAATCACAAGTCTAAATATGTGTTCTGGTTTTATTTCTGTTTGTTTATTTTTATCATCTGAGTTGTTTACAATTCATCTGGTTTAGCATGTTTCCATCTTCGATGTGTCCATAACCAGTATTCAGGAGTTTCACGAATATCTTTTTCAAGCATTCTCAAATGACATTCGGTGATTTCGCTATGAAATGTTTGTGAAGCATCTTCAGAGATTAATTGGGTATGATACACATATTTGCCTCTTTTAATACGTTCCATGCCACCATAGATAACTACAAGCTTTAGCTTTTGAACTATCTTTTCAGTACCAATGAAAACTGCAGTATCCTGATTGAGAAACTTAGTCCAATAAGGTACTTTAGTATCTGGTGCCTAGTCACTCAGAAATGCAGTCATATTCAATTTGTTGCGATTGGATATCATCCCTTTTAAAGCTCCTGTCATAGGATAAAATTTGCAGCTTGTGCCCTCATTCGCGACAGTAGTCGATCGAAAAAGCGATTGATCAACGGATGATAAAATACATACGTTTGAAAATCAGTTTGTATGGGTAATCCCGAAGTGCATTATTCCCAATTCCCATAATGTCCTATCACTAGAATGGCACTTCTTCCTTTAGTGTACAATTCATTGAATAGTAGTTGAGTTTCATCATCCATTTTACAGCGATTGAGTTTTTCAATATCGCTCATTGTAAACAATTTGTGCGTTTCAAAAATCATTTCTGTAAAATATCTGTAGAATCGGAATTTGATGGAATCAAGTTCTTTTCTTGACTATTCAGGAAATGAACGGGAAAAATTCATTCTCAAAATCTTACGCCTGCATCTGATAATATAGTATACTACCAGAAAAAAAATCCGAAAAGATGGAAAGTAAAGGCCATGTAAGGATTGAAAAAAAATATAAAAAAGGAATAGTGATATAATATACCAATGCCTGACTATATTTCTTCATACTAAAGTTGCCTTAAAGTAATATTGCCATACAGTAGTTGAAATTATATGTTCGACGGATTACAGGTAAAGTTACTAGTTTTAAGCTAATTATCCCAAAATTATCAAAGGATGTTTTTGGGATAATTATACTCTTATTCTTTACAGAAGTATGTATGAATCTCTGAATTTGATACTGTTTCCACATAAGCTGCATATCCTTTGTCCATGATCTTTTCAATCAATGGCATAGGGGTAAATGATGTAATAAGTTCAAATACCTGGCCGTTTGTTAATTCGGAAGTAATTCTGATTGCTTCAGCCAAAGGGTGTTCCCCGGCTTTCAACATTTCACGTGCATCCATTGATTCGCTTATCAAATTGGCGTCGAACCAACCTGGTTTTTCGTTTAAGTTATTGATTTTGCTCATGATTTAGTAAATTTAAATTTTTCCTGCTGCGGTTGGCAGAATGTTATTGATTTGGAATTTTGGGCTTGGAATTTGGGACCTGGAGTTTGTGCCATGGTATTTTAGGAACTGCAACCTATAATTATTCTATTCCCCATACGACAATAATCTCTGCTCTCCTTCAAGAGCGCGTAATTCGGTCATATCCTGCGAAAACTCAATGGTGCCCATGTATTTATTGTCTTTATCGCGAAGCGGCAGATAGGTAATGTATATGAACTTTCCCTGCATTTGTATCCAGAATGGAGCACTACTTTGCTTACCACTTTTAAAATCATTCAGTATCTGATCCACAATATGCATGCTGTGAGGTGGATGACACATACGAACATCGCGCCCAAGTATAGCCCTGTTGCGATCAAATACACGGTGCTTGCCTTGCGTGAAGAATTTCACCTTGTCGTTTTTATCAACAAAAGTAATATCCGCAGGTAGAGTGTTCAGCAGCAGGGTTAATTCGTTAATGTTGAAGCTACCACTTGGTAAGCGAACAATTCCGCCGGCAAATTCATTGCGAAGTTCCTCAACAGTTGTTGCAACATTTTCCGGAATCCATTCATCTGTCGGATCAAACAGGCAGTAGCCGATTTCGTCGGTTTGCAATAATACATCATACCATTCCTGGTCGGTAAGTTCGTCCATGGCCATTGGAAAAAGAATTTCATCTTCTTTCATGATCATATCTGTAACCGATCTGGATGCAGGTACAAGAACAATGTCAATAATGTCAACTAATTCAGATGCGGTTGCTCCATTTGAATTCCGAAGAACTTCAGTTGCATTTTTTAGTGATTCACGGGTTTCATCATGCTTTCCCCACATTACTGTCGGGGGACCGGTAATGCCTTTGGATTCAAGGTAAGGGAATAAAAGATTTTCTTTACGCCGGTAGTGTTTGTCGACATCGGTTAATGCATTGAAAATGGAGAGCATCTGCATTACTAGGTTGTCATTAACTTCAGCGCTATTACTGAGGGCTGTTTTTTTAACTGCTTCAAATAAGCCGTTGAGTTGCATCGCCAGCTTTTCGAGTTCCCTGTTTTCTTTTTTGAAAGTATCAACCGGGTGACCTGCCGGAATGGTTTTAGCATCAGAAAGATCGATATTGCCATCCAGCACCATGGCATGAATATCGCATAATTTTAATACTTCAGCAACCGGAAGCCCTTCCTTAATAAGTTCCTGTTCCACCTCAACCACTTCGTCGTAAGGAATTCCTTTCAGCAGATTGGTAAGCTGAGCTTTAATAGCTTCAGGCGCTTCGCCTTGGTGCAGTTGTAATATCATGTGTTTCAGAAGCGCCTTCCTGTTTTCCGAATTGTTAATTAACTCGCTCATTATTATGTAATTATAAATGATTAAATAAATTATTTTTTTATTGAAAGTATTACTTTTCCTTTTTAGAATAATTATGTGCAAAGGTATATAATAATTTAGGTACAATAATACCTAAATAGAAAATAATTTTGTTTTTATGTGAGAAAAAACTTTTTATAAAGGAATGGTTTGATTACAAATAGGTGTATGCAAGTCTTTTTTTTAAATTGTTATATCTGCCATATCTATATGTGATTATTATTGATTAAATTTGTTATCTAACTATTAAGTATTAATTTATGGAAAACACAAAAATCTTCTTCGTGATTATTCTGGCATTATGTGTTTCGGGATTTGCAAATGCCCAGGATTGTGGCTTTTATAACCTTTCGGCAGGAATGGTGACAACTTATCAGAACCTGGATGCTAAGGGTAAAGTAACCAGTACTGTTCGATCTACATGCATGGATGTGAACAATATTGGGGGAGCTATTATTTACAAAATTAAAAGTGAATATGCAGATGCTAAAAATAAAAATCTGTCAACAAAAGAATATACGATGAAATGTGAGGATGGAAAATTTTCCGTCGATATGCAAAGCCTGGTTGATCCCAAATCGATGGATGCTTTTAAGGATATGGAGGTAAGTATAGATAGCAAAGATTTGATTTATCCATCAAACTTAATTGGAGGCCAGGAATTGCCGGATGCCAGTATTAAAATTTCAGCAGCTTCAGGCAGTGTAACATTGATGAATTTGGTTGTTAATATCACTAACCGAAAGGTAGTTGGAACTGAATCAGTTACCGTTCCGGCAGGTACTTTTGAGTGTTTTAAGATTACCTATGATGTGGAAACTAAAATGATGTTCAAAGTAAATGCCAGCGTTGCGGAGTATATCAGTAAAGGAGTGGGAAATGTTAAAACCGAAACGTTTGATAAAAAAGGAAATGTTTCAGCCTCAACTATACTTGTTGAGTTAAAAAAATAAACCTGTTTTTCATTCGGATAGCCCCATTCTGAATTATTCCTGAATGAGCGAAAATTTTGCGACCTTTGCGGGGTTATTCATAAAACCCTTATCGGTAGTGGGATTTTCGCTTATTACTTTATATCCTGTCTGGTTTCTGCTGTTGTGTATACTTGCAGGATCCGCCTCTGCCGGCTTGCTTTATTTTCGTGAAAAAGAAAATGACTTCAGTCGTTTAACTTCCAGGATATTAGCCATACTTCGTGGTTTCTCGGTAACACTGATCGCTTTTTTACTTCTTTCTCCAATGTTGAAAAGTACATCACACTATACGGAGAAACCAGTTGTATTGCTTGCGTTTGATAATTCCGGTTCCATTGCAATGGGTAAGGATTCCACTTTCTATAAAAACGAATTTACGGAAAAATTCCGGAAACTGGCAAATGAGTTATCCAATAAATTTGAAGTGCAGACTTACACTTTCGGTGATAAAATTTCGAAGAGTATAACGCCTTCATTCAACGAAAAGCAAACCAATATGGAGAGTCTTTTCAATGAGATTCGGGATAGTTATTCAAACCGTAACCTTGCAGCACTGATTCTGGCTAGCGACGGAATTTTCAACCAGGGCGCTGATCCGCTTTATGTTTCGGATAATGCACCGTACAGTATTTATACCATTGCAATGGGAGATACGGTTCAGCAAAAGGATATTAAAATTTCGAGGGTTAACTATAACAGGATAGCATACCTGGGCAACGATTTTCCTGTTGAAATAACAGTTTCAGCCTTTAAATGTGCCGGAACCAGAAGCAAGATAACTGTTTCGTCGGGTGACCAGCAGTTTTTTGCCGAAGATTTTACTATCAATCAGCCATTTTCAACCACCACCTTTAAAACAAAACTTACTGCTTCAAAGCCAGGTATGCAGCGGTATCGCATTTCTGTTTCACCAGTTCAGGGTGAAATAACCACAGCCAACAATTACCAGGAAATTGTTGTTGAAGTGCTGGATAGCCGTCAAAAGATACTTTTATTGCAGGCAGCGCCACACCCTGATATTGCTGCCTTGAAACAAGCCATCGAAAAGAACCGGAATTATTCGGTTGAAAATTTTAATCTCAGCGAATTCAATGGATCACTTGCCTCTTACAGCCTGGTGATTTTACACCAGATTCCTGCATTGACTGATGTGGGATTCCAGGTTACTAACCAGTTGAAAACCATACCTGTTCCTGTGCTTTATATAATTGGAAGTCAATCGAATATGCAGGCTTATAACAGCCTCATGACCGGTTTGATAATTCCTCCTTCAATGAGTGCATTTAACGAGGCTACAGCTGTGTTAAATCCTGATTTCAACCTTTTTTCGCTTGGACCTGAAATAGAGCATATGATCCCGGAATTCCCCCCGCTAAATGTTCCTTTCAGCCAATACAAATCCGGAACGGCAGCGCAGGTTTTGTTGTATCAAAAAATCGGTAACGTGAATACGCGTATTCCTTTAATCCTTTTTAACCAGGGTGTTGACCGTAAAGCAGCTACAATTACCGGCGAAGGGATATGGAAGTGGCGCATGACTAATTATGTTAAAGCCGGCAATCAGCAGGCTTTTGATGAATTGATTACCAAAATTGTCCAATACCTCGCAGTAAAGGAAGATAAAAGCCAATTCAGAGTAATTTTAAAGAATAATTTCAAAGAAAACGAAGCTATTGAAATTGATGCTGAATTATACAACGACAGCTATCAGCTTGAAAACAGACCAGATGTTAATATTGTGATCACAGATGGAAATAAGAAAGTTTTCCCTTTCGCTTTTTCCCGTACTTCCAATGCTTATTATCTGAACGCCGGAAGCCTTCCGACAGGAGAATATTCATACAAAGCAACAACCAGCTTTGGCGGAAAGGCGTTTCAGAAAACAGGGATTTTTACGGTAATGGCTTTAAATATTGAATCCATTAACACGGTTGCCAATCATGTATTACTCAACAACCTTGCATTGCGTCATAAAGGGGAAATGGTTTACCCGGCACAAATGGATGAAATTGTTAAACTGCTGGATGCGCGCGACGACTTTAAAACAATAGTTTATGTACAGAAACGTTATGCTGACCTGGTAAGTCTATTCCCAGTGCTTTTGCTTATTATTGCATTACTTTCAGCTGAATGGTTTATCCGAAAGAGGAATGGAAGTTATTGATAGGGGAGGAGATATAAGTTAAAAGTTAAAAGTGAAAAATGAAAAGATAATGGTTTTTAGAGTTTTTAATAAACTATTTGATTTACTGTGTTTCAGACTTTAAAAATAATAATTGAAATGAAAGCTGAAAAGCCAAGCAATATTGACGAGTATATCGCCGGCTTTCCGTTGAGCACAAGGGAAATTCTGGAACAGGTTCGGTTGACTATCAGAAATGTTGCTCCACAGGCCCAGGACGTAATCAGTTATGGAATGCCGGCATTCAAATTAAATGGTATTTTGGTATGGTTTGCTGCTTACTCAAAACATATAGGGTTTTATCCTAAATCAACTGTAATTGAAGTGTTTAACAAGGGAATCGCCAAGTATAAAAGTTCAAAAGGTGCAATACAGTTTCCTCTGAACAAACCTATGCCATTGGAATTGATAACCGAAATCGTAAAGTTCAGAGTAATTGAAAACCAGCAAAAGGCAGAATTGAAAAAGAAATAGTTGCTTTATTAAATCATCCTCCTTTCCCCAAAATAAACTCATAACTCATACCTTACCCCTTACTCCTTATACCTTATAACTTATAACTTATAACTTACAATGTCTCCTCAAGTTCTTTATAACATAATTCTCGCCATCATCATAATCGGATTTGTCTTCGATCAATGGATCAATTACCTTAATACAACTACACGCAGCAATATTTTGCCCGAAGCACTGAAAGGCTTTTATAACGAATCAACCTATAGCCTCCAGCAGGATTATGAGCGCGATAATTACCGTTTTGGGCTAATTTCAGATGCACTTTCATTCCTTGCCATACTGGGCATGCTTATTTTTGGCGGTTTCGCCTGGATGGATGGATTTGTGAGGATTTATACGGAATCACCCATATTGATGGCCATTTTCTTTTTTGGAATCATTGGTTTAGTTTCTGATCTGCTAAGTATTCCGCTGGAAGTATATCATACTTTTGTGATCGAGGAGCGGTTTGGATTTAATAAAACTACCCCTAAAACTTTTATGATTGACAAGCTGAAAGGATGGCTTCTTGCGGCGGTTATCGGCGGTGGAATTCTGTCGTTAATTATTTTTATTTACGAAAAATCCGGATCATGGTTTTGGGTTCTGGCCTGGATCAGCATTTCTGTTTTTACTTTATTTATCAGTTATTTCTATACCACACTGCTGGTTCCTATATTTAATAAACTTACTCCTCTTCCTGCCGGAGAACTCCGGGATGCAATTGAGCAAGTTGCTTCACGTGCTGATTTTAGCCTTAAAGACATCAGCATAATGGACGGATCAAAGCGAAGCACCCGCGGAAATGCTTATTTCAGTGGCTTCGGACGGAAAAAGAGTATTGTGCTTTTCGATACACTGGTCAATGAACATAGTGTTGACGAACTGGCAGCAGTGCTTGCACACGAAATAGGACACTATAAAAAGAAACACGTGCTCAAAGGTCTCATATCGGGAATAGCACAAACAGGAGTGCTTCTTTTCTTATTGTCATTATTGCTTAAAAGCCCGGTTCCAGCTTTTGCTCTGGGTGCTTCTGCTGCCTCCTTCCATATTTCGGTTATTGCATTCGGTATTTTGTATAGTCCTGTATCGATGCTGTTGGGTATTATGTTCAATTCCATTTCGCGAAAGCATGAATATGAAGCTGACAGGTTTGCAGTAAGCCTTTCGAAGAAGGGAGCGCTGCAGGAAGCTTTGAAAAGACTTTCGGTAAAAAACCTGAGCAACCTC
>JBBQGD010000027.1:0-26177 GCA_038322655.1 Bacteroidales bacterium
CAGGCCGGAAGCCTTGGAGCTAAATGAATACTGTGAATCAGTTAATTACTTTTCGCGTAAAACCGGTTTTATGCTCCAGCTTTCGCTGAAACCATATATAGTTGTAAGCCGTCAATCGAAAGAATTATTAAAGAACTTGCTTGCTGATGATTTCCCGATACTTTTCGAAGGGATGCACAGTTGCTATTACCTGAACCACAAAGCATTACGAGGCCGAATTCTTATTTATCGCGAAAGCAACATAGAACACCATTATTATTATAACTTATTTAAATCGGAGAAGAGCATTGTAAAGAAAGCATTCTTCCTGGTCGAAAGTCTGAAACTCCGTTTGTATCAGAAACAGTTAATATTTTCAACAAAAATGCTGGTAGTTTCACAAACTGACAGGGATTATCTTGCAAAACAATTTCCAGATAAAGAAGTTGTTTACCTGCCAAGTTTTCATGGTAACAGCCAGTTTAAAAGCATGCAAGGAAAAGGTGAGTATGTTTTGTATCATGGGAACTTATCTGTCAGCGAAAATGCATTAGCTGCAGAATACCTTGTAAGAGAAGTATTTAATGATATTGATATTTCGTTTAAAATTGCCGGTCTGAATCCATCAGAATCATTAAAAGATCTGATTCCCAGGTATAAGAATATGGAACTTATTGCAAACCCGCCACAGCCTGAAATGGAAACTCTGATAAGGGAAGCTCAGATTAATGTGTTGGTTACTTTTCAGGCAACAGGGCTTAAGCTTAAATTGCTCAATACGTTGTATAATGGACGTTGGATGCTGGTTAACCATGAAATGCTGGCTGGTACCGGCCTTGAAAGTCTCTGTGAAATTGCAGACAGCGCAGATGAAATGAAACAAAAAATCGCTTCTCTTTATACATCTGAATTTGATCAGAATCAGTTATTTGCAAGGCAGGAAATTCTGCACAAGAGGTTCTCGGACGAAGAAAATGCAAAGAAATTGATCTGGGTAGTTTTTGGGAAATAAATGTTTTAACTGGTTACCGTTTTCTGATTACGAGACAGTGGTTTCAACATTCCCAAAATTAAATCAAGAATTCCTACTCCGCTCCTATCCCGATTAATCCTTCCCCTACTTCGATAAGCTTTCCTTGTTCACATTTAATGATACGCGCAGGGTATTTACGTAATACAGCGTAATTGTGGGTGGCCATAAATACGGCCCTTCCGGTTTTCCGGATTTCGAAAAGCAATTGCAT
Organism: Bacteroidales bacterium; assembly: GCA_038322655.1. Classification (GTDB taxonomy): domain Bacteria; phylum Bacteroidota; class Bacteroidia; order Bacteroidales; family UBA4417; genus UBA4417. The sequence continues at coordinate 1,224 of JBBQGD010000027.1, forward strand.
AATTCCGTCCGATGTTTCAGGATCGAGGTTACCGGTAGGTTCATCTGCCAGTAATAAATCAGGATCATTTAAAAGTGCACGGGCAATGGAAACACGCTGTTGTTCGCCTCCAGAGAGCTGATGCGGCATTTTAAAGCCCTTTGTAATAAGCCCGACCTTATCAAGCACTTCATTCATCCGGTGGCGCATGGCATCATGATCTTTCCAACCGGTAGCTTTCATAACAAAAATAAGATTATCATTTACACTGCGGTCGTTGAGCAATTGAAAATCCTGGAAAACAATACCAATTTTACGCCTTAAGAAAGGTATTTCTTTGTGTTTCAAATCAGGGATACTGAATCCGGCAACTTCAGCTTTGCCTTCGAGCAATGGCAAATCAGCATAGAGTGTTTTCATCAGGCTACTCTTACCTGTACCGGTTTTACCTACGAGGTAAACAAATTCACTTTTATGTATATTCAGCGAAATATTGGACAAAATAAGATTATCGCGCTGATAAATAGATACACCTTCGAGTGCAATGATAGAATCAATAGCCATAAGAAACAGATAAGGGTTGAACTATGTGCAAAAATAGCGTTTTTTAGTCATTCTGCAGGAAATCATAATCAGGAAATAGTGGTAATGACTTATTAAATTGTACAACGAAACTTAAAAACTTTATTCGTATGATATTAAAATAACCATCAAAAACCAGAGAATCCAAATAGACTGGAGTTTTTCAATCAAAGTCAGTTGTTCTATACGCTAAAAAGATTTGTCTTCAAGCTGAAAAAGTAGATGTAGGTTTAACATGAATGAAATCTTACAGATAATCCGCATTCTTCCCGCCTAAATTTAAGAATGGCTTTATCGCACGATTATAAATTCCATGCACATAGGCAATTGCCATTCCATAATTGGTAACCGGGATACCCGCATCAATAGCAGGTTTAAGGCGGTTTACCAATTGACGACGAGTTATCATACAACCTCCGCATTGAACCACAAGCGCATAATCATGAATATCGCGGGGAATTTGATTCAAACCTGCAACTATATCATATTCCAGTTTTTTGCCTGTAAAATTACTGAGCCAACGAGGAATTTTCACGCGACCAATATCATCGCAAGAAACATGATGGCTGCATGATTCCAGGATTAGTATCCGGTCTCCATCCGTTAATTCACCAATTTTGGGTGTACCTTTTATATAGTGTTGAAAATCACCTTTTTGCCGTGCAAGTAAAATGCTGAAGCTGGTTAAAGGTATTTCGGAGGGTATAGATGCATCGGCTTTCAGAAAAACCTGGCTATCCGTGATCACCAGCTTTGGTTTAGGCTCCATTCGTTTGAAATAGGCATCCACCTCACGTTCTTTGCAAATAGCAACTACTCCATCATGATCCAAAACGTCACGGATTACCTGTACCTGTGGCAGGATAAGCCGTCCTTCGGGTGCTTCAATATCAATTGGAGTGATCAGCAAAACTGTGTCACCATATGAAATCAGATCGCCAACTAACGTACCAGGCTTCCAAGCCGTTTCGGGCAGGAAACTGCGCATCTGATTTACCAAAGGTTCAACACTTGATTTATTCAAAGTACTGAAGTCCAAAACTATAGTTTGTAATTCTTTTTCAACCTTTGAAAGTATGTTTGTTGAAAGAGCTTGTAAATCTGATTTATTATGAATAACAAAATAAGGAACATCCAGTTTGTTAAACTCATCAATGAGTCCGTATTCAAAATCACCAATTGTATTTTCGGTAATCAGAAGTATAGCAAGATCAATAATTTTAATTACTTCACGACTGCGTGCAATACGTTTTTCGCCAAGCATCCCTTCATCGTCAATACCAGCTGTATCAATCAAAACAATGGCGCCCAATCCACCGATTTCCATGTTTTTTGAAACCGGATCGGTAGTTGTGCCGGCAATATCCGAAACAATGGCGACTTCCTGACCTGCTAAAGCATTAATCAGTGAACTTTTACCACTATTTCTTTTGCCGAAAATCCCTATATGCGGACGAATTTCTTTACCTTTTTTCACTTTTAGTACTTTTATTCCATATTAAAACTTAAAAATTTACTTTTCAAGAGACACCCTATTCGAATATCATTGTTTTATTATTGTAAACAAACATCTTGTCCTCAAATACCAGTTGCATATCTTTTGCCAGGGCAGCAGTTTCGCTTTCCCTAAAACTTGTCATACACTACAAAGCTATTAACAAACCGGTGAAGTTCATATGCATTATGAATTTCAGATTTTACAACAGATCATTTAACGTAAACCCGGTTTTCAATAAATTTTCCGGCTTTAAAACGCTTTTTAGCTTTTCATCTTCTATCAGGTTCAGTTTTCTATTTGCTTCAAAAATATCACAGCTTGATGTTTTCATTTCTTTTGCCAGCAGAACAGCCTTGCGATATCCGATTAAAGGACTCAAAGCAGTAGTAATAGCCGGGCTTTTATATAATCGGGAAGCACCGGTTCCTGGCAAAATAGTTAAGCCTGAAATCAGGTTATCGCCTATAGTCTTGTCGGCAGCAATAAGGAGTTTTAAACTTTCGAGTAATGCATGACCAATTACCGGCAGATAAGCGTTCAGATCGAGACAACCCTGTGCACTCAATGAACTGATCAGCATATCATTGCTATAGATTTTATGTGCTGAGCTGATAACAAACTCAGGGATCACAGGGTTAACTTTTCCGGGCATAATTGAACTGCCAACCTGCCGCTGAGGAATGCTTACTCCATGAATACCAGCAACATCCGAAGCAAGGAGACGGATATCCGATACCATTTTTTCGAGGTTGACTGCATGCGCTTTCAAAATTGCATGTACTTCAACAAATGAGTCGAGGTTGTTTGTTGCATCCGAAAGATTTTCACTTCGTGTAACGGGAAGTCCGGTAAGTTTCTGTAAAGCAGGAACCACCTCCATTATAAAAAATTTCGGAACAGCCAATCCTGTACCTACAGCACTACCACCTAGATTTACAATTTTTATCCTCTCGAAACATTTTGATACGCGCCACCAATCGCGAGATAATGCTTCGCTATAGGTACTGAATAACATTGCATAGGTTGACGGAACTGCTTCCTGCATCTGGGTATAAGCAATCCTGAGTTCATTCCGGTATTTTCCTTCTGTAACTTCAATCTGCTGGCGTAATGAATTTATAGCGGTTTCAAGATCTCCAAGCAGGTACATTACAGCTACTTTGAGCGCAGTTGGAACTACATCGTTGGTCGACTGGTAGATATTTGCCACTTCGATAGGATCAATCTTATCATACGATCCCGGGGCCAGACCAAGTTTTTGCAATGCAATGTTGGCAATAATTTCATTTACATTCATGTTGATGCTTGTACCGGCACCACCATTGATAGCAGGGACAATAAAAGATGAGAAATGTTTTCCTTCCGAAACTTCAGAGGCAGCTAATTCAAGTGAATCGATAACCTGATTGTCCAATAAACAAAAAGGTAACTTAGTTCCTGATTCCCGATTCTTAACAGCTTGGCTAAAACTGCGATATGACTGGTAACAGGCCAGTTTCACTGTCCCCATGGCTTTATACCATTCCAGGTGAAAAGGTGTATGATCAGGAAAATTTTCCCGGGCCCTTAAAGAATGAATACCATAAAAAACATTCGCCGGAACCTGCATAGGCCCCAGCGAATCATTTTCTGTACGGTAAGTATTTGATGACATAAGTCAGTTTTTTTCAAAACCCAAACTTACAGCTTTTTCTGTTTTGAATCACTATCCTGCCTATTATTCAGAGGCCCGTAAGCCTGTAAACAATTATTCAGCTGCTTATTATCAGTGACCATGATAGTTAAAAGACCCGATGGTTCAACCTGAACAGAAATGAGAAAATCCGGGTCAGTATTTCCAAGACTGTAATTCACATAACTAACAGTTGATTTACTTTTTTTAACAGAAGATTTAACAGGACTTCCTTTGGATTTGAAGACTCCTCCGATCGAAAGCTTTGCATCTGCAGCTATTCTTGCCGCTTCTGCCACACCTGTTTCATAAGATCCACTATACACTAATGAAACTGAATTGAATCCCTCAGAAGGATCATTCACGGAAGTATAATCTGAGAAATCCGGGTCAAAATTCATCCCGCCGGGTGCACTGATACCAAGTTTTGTAACCCAATCAGGGATTTTTTCTAAATGTTGCGGAGCATCCTTGAGAGCTTCAATACGCTTTATTTGAATACGCAATAAGTCAGAAAGACTGTCAAATTCAATCTTGGTGATGGATCCTGTTTTCAGGTCGTTTTCCAACGATTGATGACGTTTTTCAAAATTAAATTCAGTTTTCGAAACTGAAGCAGGCGAACCTGCCTGTAGAACTAAGTTCTCGCCAAATCCGACGAGAAATACAACAATTAATCCAATAAAAGAAATAACTAGAAATTTTTCAACTTTTATTTTTATCATGTATTGGTTTTTCGTTCATACTAAAGACAACAATATTAGTGTCTTTTTTATCTTTTCTAAGAGGTGGCAAAGATACACTTTTATTGTGTATCAACAATATAACATTTACAGATGGTGTAGCGTAACAAGTCAAACTTCTATTAAAAAATGTTAAAACACATTTAATTATAACTATTAATATAGGTTTTAGAGGGTTTTAAATTTTGAAAAGTTTCAGGAAAATGTTTAATTTAGTTGAAAATAATTTCCTCTTTTTTAGTGTTTTTTGTAAAGATTAAGCATATATGAGATACAAATATTTGGGCAATTCAGGCCTGAAAGTTTCAGAAATCTGCCTCGGTGTGATGACTTTTGGAGGTGATACTGTAAAGAATGAATTGGCAACAGTTGCACAGAAAGATGCAGATCTTATCACCTCAACAGCACTTGATCTTGGCATTAATTTCTTCGACACGGCCGATGTATATTCAGGTGGGGTTTCGGAATCTGTTTTAGGAAAAGCACTTGGCAGCCAGCGAAAAGATGCCGTTGTAGCAACCAAAGTCCGCTTCGCCATGAGCAAAAAACCTAACGACACCGGGCTTTCAAGGTTTCATATCATTAAAAGCTGTGAGGATAGCCTGCGTCGCTTGGGAACTGATTTTATTGATCTGTACCAGATTCACAGTTACGATCCCGGCACTCCGATGGAAGAAACCTTGCGGGCACTTGATCACCTGTTGCAAAGCGGGAAAGTACGTTATATTGGCTGTTCCAATCTCACAGCCTGGCAAACTATGAAAGCACTTGCCATTTCGGAAAAGATGAACCTTGAAAAATTTGTAACCACACAACTTTATTATTCAATCGGAGCGCGGGATATTGAACACGAACTAATTCCGCTTTGTATTGACCAGCAGTTAGGAATACTTTGCTGGAGCCCGCTTTCAGGCGGATTTTTTACAGGCAAGTTCCGTAGAAATGCTTCCCTTCCCACAGATGCCCGTCGCAGCAACCGGAAGGCATCCAGCATGAAATTCTGGCCTGTTGACGAAGAAAAAGGCTTTGAGATAGTGGAAAAACTCGAACAAATTGGTAATAATTACGATAAAACTATTGCACAAACCGCTCTTAACTGGTTATTGTGCCGGCCAGCAATAACAAGTGTTATTATCGGGGCCAGTCATATTCAGCAACTTAAAGAAAATGCAGGAGCTACAGATTGGCAACTAGCTAAAGAAGATGTTGAATGCCTTGATAATATAAGCAAACCAGTAGTCCCTTACCCGGTATGGCACCAGGAGTATTCGGATGAAAGATAGTTATCTCGGAAAACAGTTAAGTAGATTTTAAAAACTCGTTCAGTAAATTTTTGAATTTACAATCGAAAGTATTTCAGTTTCCATCTCGATAGCTTTTTGCTGTAATTCTTTCCCATCTGAAAGCACTTTCTCAACGAAAGATTTATCATGCAATCCTGATGCATTAATTTTTACATTCAGGAATGCACCCATAACGGCTGACCGTGCCGCCAATGCTCCCACACCTGCATCAGTTACAGAGTTCGGGTTCCCGGTTACAGCCATAGCTTTAATAATTTCCATGCAATCGAACGAGCGCTGCATAACCCTGAACGGAACTTCTATTGCATATTTTGTTGCATCCTGAATTGCAGCAGTTCTTGCAACTTTCTCAGCATCATTACCTTTGGGCAAACTGAATGCATCCATTATCAGGTTAAAAGCACGGGTATCTTCATCCACCAGCATAAGCAATTCTGTTTTAAGTGCTTGTCCTTTTTCTGCCCAGGTGCTGAACTCTTCCCATCGCTCATCCCAACCGGGTTTATGCGACGATAGATTGGCAACCATAGTAGCTAAGGAAATTCCCATTGCCCCCATAGCCGCGGAAATAGAACCTCCGCCAGGGGCCGGCGATTCCGAAGCAGTTTCGTTAGCAAAAGCTTCAACAGTCATGCTAATTAGTTGCTTATCATTTTCTCCTGCCAGCAAGTACTCGATGATTTTTTCCTTTGGATTAAATGGTTTCAGATCATCAAGACCTAGAGATTTGATGGCAATTTTCACCAGTTCCTCCTCCGAAACGCCAACCGAGCGTTGTTGTCTGCGTAAGAAATATTTCCCTGCATCAGTCAAAGCTTTTAGCGGAATCAAACCCACTAGTTCAGAACCTGTAACGCGCATTCCGCGATTTTGTGTTTTCAGGCAAGCCTCTTCAAAAGCTACATGCACCGGAGTAATGCTAATATTGGTAAGATTGATTGAAACCTGTGCGATTCCATACTCTTCAATAAACCAGCCAATTGCTTTGCAAGCCTTAAGCGAACCCGGAGTCCAGATTTCTTTCCCGTTTACATCTTTTTTAATCTTACCGGTTACAAGATTTCCTTCACGAACCGGCCGGCCTTTTTCACGAATATCAAAAGCTACAGCATTTGCCCTACGAACTGAGGTAGTATTCAGATTTACATTATATGCCACCAAAAAATCGCGGGCTCCAACTGCAATTGCACCGGTTAAAGCAACCTTTTCGTTAAATGCAGCCGGGCCAAAATCAGGTTTCCAGTGTGGATCAACGAGCTTTTTGGGTAATCCTTCATATTCTCCTGCCCTATTGTTTGCCAGATTACGTCGTTCTTCAGTAAAAGCAGCATTTTCATAACAATACACCGGAATACCAATTTCATTGCCGATCCGTTCAGCAAGTTTGCGTGCGTAAGCTGCAACTTCCTCCATTGTAATCCCTGCAATTGGGATGAGCGGACATACATCGGTTGCTCCAAAACGGGGATGTTCCCCTTTATGAGTGCGCATGTCAATTACTTCGGAAGCTTTTTTAACAGCCTGGAATGCAGCTTCAATCACTTCATCCGGTGTACCGACAAAAGTAACAACGGTTCGGTTGGTAGCCTTCCCCGGGTCAACATCCAGCAAACGGACACCTTCAACCGCTTCGATGCGATCAGTGATCTGTTTGATAACAGCCATGTTACAGCCTTCACTAAAATTGGGGACACACTCGATTAATTGCTTCATATATTTTTGTATTTCAATTCTTTAACAGAATTATTACCTCGATAAGTTGTGCAAAATTAACAAAATACTAAGGAAGGGATGCATTTAGGGGAATTATTGTTTAAAATTTTCAGAAGCACCTGGAAACAACTCAAAAAACAACCTTTTTATCTTTTATATGATTACAGAACTACTACCTGAATATCAAATATTGTAACCGTAACCGTGAGTTTTCGATATTGTCAACCCTGGAATATAAATTTATCCAAACTATATCCTACTTTTGATTTCTAAAATTTTTAATATGACTGTCGAAATTGCCGTATTCTCCCTCGAAGCAGCTATAGCTGCATTTAATGCAGGTGCTCACCGTATTGAACTTTGTTCAGCTCCTGCCGAAGGCGGGCTCACCCCATCAGCTGCAACCATGCGACTGGCAAGGAAATATATCAAAATACCTATTCACGTGATGATCCGTCCACGGGAAGGGGATTTCTGTTATTCCGAAAAAGAATTTGAAGCCATGCTTCTTGATGTGGCAGCAGCCAAAATAGTTGGAATGGAAGGGATTGTGGCAGGTATTCTGAATCCTGACGGGACAGTTGATGAAAAGCGAATGGCGATCCTCGTTGATGCAGCAGAGCCCATGAATGTTACTTTTCACAGGGCATTTGATATGACAAAAGACCAGGATGCTGCGTTGGAAGCTATTATTTATGCCGGCTGTGCCAGGATCCTAACGTCCGGAGGGCAACAAACTGCTCCTGAGGGAATTGAAAAACTGGCTCACCTGGTAAAAATCGCAGGCGACCGCATTTCAATTATGCCGGGAAGTGGCGTAAACAGCAGCAATGTGAAAAACATAGCAGATAGTACAAACGCCAAAGAAATACATTTATCGGCACGCACATTTGTTCCTGGGAAAATGAAATTCAAACAACCTTTAGTAACTATGGGAGGCATTGTAACTATCCCTGATTATGAACTTCAAATGCCGGAAGAAAAAAGCATAAAGCAGATATTGGGAATGTTTGCTTAATATTTTTTACGACTCCATCATGTTCTCAAAAAAAAGAATAATTTAACCTGATTGATAAATAATCTCATTAAATCATTTTGGCTTTAGTAGTTGAAAATCAGCCGAACCATTGAACTTTTAACCCAAAGCCGAGTTAATTCAAGTAATAATTCTATTTACACTATGTTCCTTTCTATCATTTATGTTCTGGTATCACTTGTTTTGTTGTATTTTGGAGCTTTGGGGCTCGTAAAAGGCAGTTCATCGCTGGCATTGAAAGCGGGAGTTTCACCTTTAGTAGCAGGATTAACTGTGGTGGCTTTCGGTACCAGCTCACCTGAATTGGTAGTCGGTATAAATTCAGCCTTGTCAGGTCATGGCAATATTGCAATCGGTAACGTGATAGGGAGTAACTTATTCAATATCTGCCTGATACTTGGAGTTTCAGCACTGATTTCTCCATTGAAAATAAAAATGCAACTTTTAAAAATTGATATACCGGTACTGATAGTCTCTACCATAGGTTTCATGTTGCTTTTTGCTGACAGGCATATAAATCGTTTAGAAGGAGGAATTTTAGTTGTTGGCATTGTACTCTATACAGTATTGAACATCATCCTTGCCCGTCGGGAAAAAAGTGCGGAAGTAAAAGCCGCATTTGAGCAATCGATTGCTGATCAAAAAATGAAATGGTATTGGTCTGCAAGCTTGGTATTACTTGGGATTGCCATTTTAATTGCAGGTTCCGAATTGCTTGTAAAGGGAGCTGTGGATATAGCGCGTTCGTTGGGTGTGGGTGAAACCATTATCAGCATCACAATTATTGCTGCTGGCACAAGCCTGCCCGAACTGGCTTCATCAATTGTTGCCACTATGAAAAAAGAATATGATATAGCTATCGGAAATATTATTGGATCCAGCATTTTCAATATTCTTGCTATTGTTGGAATTGCAAGTGTCATCAAGCCTTTATCGGCAATGGCAATCAGCAATATTGATCTTTATGTAATGATTGGAGCTACATTGTTGTTATTGCCTTTCTTCAGGACCAATTATACCTTGAAACGCGACGAAGGGATTTTTATGATAGCAATTTATCTGATATATCTCTATTATTTATGGCCTAAATAAAAGTGCTTTTGCCTGGAAATGGCATAGTTATAAGTTAGCATCAGAATGAATTACAGGCTGTTCTAAATATGGAAAAGTGAACTGTTTTTTGGGCTTCTGCTTAAAGAACCTTCCCATTTAATATCACAGTGTCGATCTTATTGCTGCCATATGAATAAGGCATAAACTCAATACCGGGAATAGGCTTAGTTATAAAAACATTCGCTTTTTTACCGATAGCGATACTTCCTAATTCTTCACTTACACCCATAGCATAGGCTGTATTAATAGTTGTGGCGTTTATAGCTTCTTCGGGTGTCATCCGATACATGATACATCCCATCGAGAGGATCAATTGCATATTCCCGGATGGTGATGATCCCGGGTTAAAATCACTAGCCAAAGCAACAGGTAATCCTGCATCAATCATTTTGCGTGCCGGGGCATGAACCATATTGAGGAAAAATGCTGCTCCAGGCAAAATGGTTGGCATGGTTTCCGAATTTTTTAGTGCATGTATCTCTGCATCGCCGGTATATTCCAGATGGTCAACTGATAAAGCGCCATATTTTACTCCGACTTGAATACCACCTGAATAGTCCAATTCATTAGCATGGATTTTAGGTTTAAGGCCATATTTCATTCCTGCCATCAAAATTCGTTCGGTGTCATCAACTGTAAAAAAACCTTTATCGCAGAATACATCAATGTAATCGGCTAATTCTTCAGCAGCTACCTGTGGAATCATTTCATTGATAATCATATCCACATATTCATGCTGTTTGCCACGGTATTCGATTGGAATAGCGTGAGCGCCAAGGAAGGTAGACTTGATAGTGAGAGGTGATAATCTTTTTAAATCACGGATTACACGAAGCATTTTGAGTTCATCTTGAGTATTTAGGCCATAACCGCTTTTTATTTCAACTGCGCCGGTTCCGGACCAGGTAATTTCTTCGAGGCGCTCAAGAGCCTCCCCGATAAGTTCAGTTTCGGAAGCATCGTGCAATCGCTTTGCTGAATTCAGAATACCCCCGCCACGTTCCGCAATTTCTTCATACGATAAGCCTTTTATTTTATCGACATATTCTATTTCCCGGCTTCCGGAATAAACAAGGTGTGTGTGCGAATCGCAAAAAGATGGAAAAACAAGTTTCCCCACAGCATCAATTACTTTTATCCCTTTTTTCTTCCAGTCATCAGGGATAAAAAGATGTTCCATACTCCCATATTCAAGGATCAAACCTTTTTCAATAAACAGGAAAGCATTTTTTATAGTCTGTAACTTACCCATTGCGGCACCGCTCAGGAAAGGATTAAATGCATCATCAACTCCAACCAATTCTTTTATGTTGATTATAAGTATTTTCATCACTAATATATTTTGCATCAAACGTACATGAATTGTTTGAAAAATACAACATGAAGTTAAACTTTGATCGCAGTATTTAGATAAGAACCTCAATTGAAAACTCAGAAATTCAAATCGCTTAAATTCATTTGAAAAGAAGAATCATACTGTTCTATTCTGTAACCTTTTCAGGCCAACAGCGTCAATATAATAACTGAAACAACCAAATAATGAGAAAAGAGTTACAGTCGGTGATTAAATTTTCAGTTCACAATCTTGAGGCTTTTATATGGATAACAGCAATTATATATTTTGCTATATCTCCATTGCCAACGGGCGAACATTTTACCATCTGTCCTTTAAGCCTTGCCGGGTTTCATCATTGTCCGGGTTGCGGATTAGGACGATCGATGATATTGCTGCTTCACGGACATTTAACCGAATCATTCAACATTCACCCGCTGTCTGTATTTGCCTTTGTAGTTTTGGTAGTACGAATTATCATTGTATTCAGAAATTATTTCAGGTACCAGAAACAATTAAGCATTAATGTTTGAAACACTTTAAGTAATGATTCATAAAATTTACAAGAATCCAAAACTAAAACCAGGTAACTGAAATTTAAATTCCAAATAAGATACAAACAATCAAATTTAACCTAAAGCCATAGCAAAATGAGCACAAAACTTTTTCAAATGATGCCGGAACTTGACATGCAGGAAATGACGTATGTTGATTCGTTGACAAAAAACTATACTGATCAGCAATTGCTGAATTTCGCTAACTTTTACCGTAGCCGTCGCCGTGATCCGCAAATGATTTTACTTGTGACCCTTGCAGGATTTTTAGGTTTTGCTGGTATTCAGAGATTTCTGACTGACCAGATTGGCATGGGTATTCTTTATTTTTTCACAGTTGGACTCTGCTTCATCGGGACTATTGTCGACCTAATTAACTACAGACAAATTTCTCTTGAATACAATATAAAAGTAGCTAACGAAGTTTCAGGATGGATTGCCCGTATGCAACAGTAATTTCCACCCTTAATGCATATTTATAGCCCGTAAATCAGCAATTTACGGGCTTTTTTTGCATTATTATATTCCTATTGAATCCTGTTGCCTAAATATTTAAATATGGAAATTTATATAATTGAACAAATATTAATTTGTATTAAAAAATATTTATTCCTGTTTGCAAAAAAAGGTCATTGAAAGCGCTTGCGTATAAACAGATTTATCAACATATTTGCATGAAATTTAAGCCAGCATATATCGTACCAACAAAATGGATGGCCTGATATTTCGAAAAACTTATTTTAATTAATTGCCAGTTTCCAGGTTTCAAATTGAATTAAATATAAAACGTATACTTATGAAAAAATTTACATTTTTTGCAATTATTATTTTAATTGCCTGTTCCTTTAATTTAAATGCCCAGACAACCGATTATAAATGGGCTTTTGGAATAAACTGGCAATATGAAGATTTCAACACAGTTCACCTTGCATTCCCCGATCAGTTTACAAATGGACAATGGCAGGGTTACTCATTTCCATCTGCAATATCAGTAGGTAAAAATCTCAATCGGTCATTCAATGTATTCGGCCAGTTTGGAATCAGTCAGCTTGATTATTATATCATGAAAGATATAAAGCAAGATTTAAGCAGCGAAAAATTCTGGACCGGAGATTTAAACCTCGCCTATAAATTTACGAATGGTTACATATTGAAAGAATTATGTTGGTTCGATCCGTATGTATATTTAGGAATTGGAGTTTCAGATATAAAAGATTTAAATGCAGATAAAACTACCTATTTTAAGCAAGTTACCGGAATTGGCATCAATTTCTGGCTCACTGAAAAGGCTGGTCTTAATTTTCAGGCAGCCTATGACTATATGCCCGGCCGGGATTTATCAGCTACACCTTATAAATATGATAATTATACACATTATACTTTTGGAGTTAAATTCCGCTTTGGATCTAAAGATACAGATGGAGACGGCGTAAAAGACAAAGATGATCTTTGCCCTGAAACTCCAGGTAAAATTGAACTTGCAGGTTGCCCTGACAAGGACAATGACGGCATAACTGACAAAGCTGACGCGTGTCCCGATGTTGCAGGTAAGCCTGAATTTAAAGGCTGCCCTGATACCGATGGCGATGGTGTAACCGATAGTCAGGATGCCTGCCCAAACTCAGCCGGGAAGAAAGAACTTGGCGGTTGTCCTGACAGGGATAATGACGGAATTGCTGATAAAGACGACAAATGCCCTGATCAAGCTGGTATGAAAGAACTGGGCGGTTGTCCTGACCGTGATAGCGATGGCATTGCTGATAACGAAGATGCATGTCCTGATACTAAAGGATTAGCTAAGTTTAATGGCTGTCCTGATAGAGATGGTGATGGAATTCCTGACGATATAGACAAATGTCCGGATGTATTCGGCGTTGCTGCAAATAACGGATGTCCTGAGGTTAAGAATATAGAATTAACTCAAGCAGTTTATTTCATGTCGAATAAATCAGAGGTAACCACTCAATACTCCAAAGAACACCTAGATGAGGTTGTAGCAATAATGAAAGAGCATCCTGAAGTGAGTGTAATGGTTGAAGGATATGCTGATTCACGTGAAAGCAAAAAATACAACATAAAATTATCTGAAAAACGTGCTAATTATGTAATCTACTATCTTGTTAAGAGTGGAATTGCAAAAAAACGCCTGATTAAAAAATTCTATGGCGAAGATAATCCTGTAGCTGATAATAAAACTGAGGAAGGCCGTGCTAAAAACCGCAGGGTTGAAATTAAAACTGTTAAATAATTCTTTGTAATAATTAAAAAAAGAGGCTTTCCTTTAGGTTAGCCTCTTTTTTTGCCTTACTCAAACAAAAAAAAATTTGATTATAAATAGTATTGATGTAACACTCTATCAAATTAAGCCAGTGCCTGTCTATTTCAAACCAGTTATCAACTTGCCATCCGATTCAAGGCATTGCAGAATCCGCTTTTTAAAATTCAGACATGTCATATGCCTTGTTTCCAGAACCAGTGAGATTTCAGATGCAGGTATCGATGGTGAACCGCAAACCATGTGTGCGATTTCAAATGCCCGGGGAAGATCAATTCGACAATGATGGAAAATTGTATGTGCCGAAGCCGATTCATCTTTTTTACAACGGGTGCACCGACGCGAAAATGGTGTACGACCCACGCAATATCTTTCATTGCCGCAGCTTCGGCAAATATATCCATCAGCCCATTTAGCTTTCGCCAGTAATTCAAGGCATTCCTCCTGTGTACTATAAGTTTCCTTAAACTTTTCGGTATCTAAAAACCCGATTAATTCCTTCAGATTAACAACTCTTTGACTTTCCATGTGTTTATATACTGCATCCTAAAATTTCATGACAAAATTTCAGTGGCATGATATTTGTTGACAAAATTACAAATAAATGGTGATCTTTATGCGATATAATTAAAATAAATTATATCTTTGCAGCATAAAACTAAATATTTAAAACTTAAATAAACAAAATGAAAAACACATTCCTTGGGTTTGTTTTCCTGTCAGTTTTATGGCTGAGCAGTTGCGGAGGGTCAGCAAACCCCGATAAGAAACCTGATACAGCAGTTGCAACTACAAGTATGACAGATCAGGCCAACACAAATAATGAAGCACAACCTGTGAACAATACTACTTCTGCTTCAAATGAAAGTGGTGAAGTGGTACAATTAACTAAAGCTATTTTCCTGGAAAGGGTGTATGATTTCGAGAAAAATCCGGATAAATGGACTTATAAAGGAGATAAACCATGCATAATCGATTTTTATGCTGATTGGTGCAGGCCTTGTAAGATGGTGGCACCTATAATGGAGGAACTTTCTTCGAAATATAAAGGCCAGGTTACAATCTATAAAGTGAATACGGATCAGGAACGTGAATTAGCAGGGTTTTTCGGAATCCAGAGTATTCCTACAGTATTCTTCTGCCCGGCTAAAGGCGATCCACAAATGGCCCAGGGAGCTATGCCGAAAGAAACGTATGAAAAAGCAATAACTGAAGTCTTGCTGAAGTAAGAAATAAATCATTAATAACTGAAATACTAAAATAAAAGATAATGGAACATTTAACAAAAGAAACCTTCCTTGCAAAGGTATTTAACTACGAACAGAACCAGGAATGGAAATTTGAAGGCGAACTTCCCTGCCTGATTGATTTTTACGCCGACTGGTGTGGCCCTTGTAAAATGGTGGCGCCTATACTTGAAGAGCTTTCAAAAGAATTTGATGGAAAAATCAATATCTATAAAGTAGATACTGAAGCAGAACAAGAACTGGCAGCAGCTTTCGGTATTCAAAGCATACCATCAATGTTATTCTGTCCTAAAGACGGAAAACCACAAATGGCAATGGGAGCTTTACCAAAGCAAGCTATGACTGATGCAATAAACGAAGTATTGCTTGCATCCAACTAATTTATAAATAATGATGAGAAAGGGTAGTCAGGTTGGCTACCCTTTTTCTTTTCAGTACTTTTGCCTTGAAAATTATATAAATGAAGCCTGTTCTGCTTTCCACTGCTTATATTCCACCTATTTCCTGGATGGCCGTGGCTTTGCAATCCGAAAGTATTGTACTTGAGATCCACGAAACTTATCCTAAGCAAACCTTTCGTAACCGTTGTAATATTGCTACTTCATCCGGGATATTGAGCCTAACAGTACCTGTTAAACGGATCAACGGAAATCACACCAGAACCTGCGATATTCAAATAGATAATTCGAAAAACTGGCAACTGATGCATTGGCGGTCTATAATCACTGCTTATAATAAATCCCCCTATTTTTTATACTACCGCGATTTACTTGAACCTGTATTTTACCGGAAACATGAACTCCTTGTTGACCTTAACCTTGAACTTCTGAATATTTTATTGAAGGCGCTTGGGATTAAATCAATGGAAATACAGAATACTGATAATTTCCTCCTGAAACCGGATTTATATGATTTACGAAACAGTTTTCACCCAAAGTATCCCGACACAGCTATCACAAGTGAATTACCGAGGTACATACAGTCATTTGAAGAGAATCATGGTTACATTAGCGATCTGAGTATCATTGACCTTGTTTTCAATCTTGGACCGGAGGCATTGTCATACCTGGAAAAAGTTCAGATCTCAATCACGAAGTAACTTAGTTCATTACGGGATATTCAATCCTGATATGGTATATGCTCAGTAATTTCTTCTTTATAATTTTCTTGATAGTAGCTATATCTTTCAGCGTCAGCAGCGAATTACGGAACTGTTTGTATTCCATCTGATTGTCGATTAAACGTTCAACCAGATCACTGACTTCCTGTTCGGTAGGTGCTTTGAGAGTTCGTGAAGCTGCTTCTATTGAATCAGCCATCATAAGTATAGAAGTTTCTTTTGAGTGAGGAATTGGTCCACGGTAACGGAATGGTGACTCATCAAACGGGACATCTCCTGCCTCCTCTTTGAATTTATTGTAGAAATATTGTGTAAACCTGGTTCCGTGATGTGTACGGATAAAATCGATAATAGTTTCCGGAAGTTTGTTTAAACGAGCTTTTTCAATCCCCTTGATAACGTGGTCTGTAATGATACGTGCGCTCTCCTCGTACGAGAGATCATCGTGTGGATTTATGCCTCCCGTCTGATTCTCAATAAAATACATTGGCATATCCATTTTACCAATATCGTGATAAAGGGCTCCTGTACGGGCAAGCAATGGATTTGCACCAATAGCACGGGCAGCTTCTTCAGCAATATTTGAAACAATAAGTGAATGTTGGAAAGTTCCCGGAGTATTGATAGCAAGTTCACGAAGTAGTTTTGAATTTGTATCTGATAACTCGATCAATGATACATCTGTAACCATCCTGAATATTTTTTCAAATAGGTAAATAAGCGGATAGGAGAACAAAGTCAGCAGAGCGCTGATACCGAACATCAGAAAATTAATACCGTTTATCTGATCAATCGAACCTTCCTGCATCAGTGTCATCCCTAGATAAATAACTGAGTACGAAACCAGTATCATAAGTGATGTAAAGAAAAACTGGGACCGGTGATGCAGGTTAACAACACTTATAATCGTAATAATACCTGTTATAAGCTGCATAAATAGGAATTCAAAACTATTGGGCACCAGAAATCCCAGAATAATAATTGTGATTATGTGAACAAAAAGCGCAAGCCGTGTATCATAAAATGTCCTTACAATAATAGGGACAAGGCATATCGGCACAGCCATGATATACGCCACATTCATATTCATTACAATAGTGGTAAATGAAATCATGATTGTTACCAATAAAAGTAAAAGAACAATATTGCGGTTTTGGCTATAAATATCATGTCTGAAAGTATATATAAACAGGCCGAAAACCAATAGTGCCATCGAAATCAGGATGAATCTGCCAAGCAGTATCATTTTAAAATTATAACCTGATCCGGTCTTTGATTCAAACTCAAGACGCAGCGATTCCAATTGTTGATAATTCACTTCATTTACAAGTTCTCCTTTGGCAATAACACGTTCTCCTTTCTGCATCATTCCGCGTGTTGCCGAAATATTAGCAAGCGACTGCTCCCGTTGAGCCATGGTTAATCCTTCGTCGAATAAAACGTTATGCATTATATTGACCTGAAGTAATGGTAATATGATTTTACTATCAGTGCCTCCTATTGATGACAGGTTCTGTAATATATATTCATTTGCTGTGCTGATGGTAAATAAACTGTTTACAGGAATAATCTTAGCCACATTATCTTCTAAAACGGCTATTTTGAAATCCGGATTTTTCTTTTCTAATTCAGGAATCATTTCAATTATACCCCTTTTATAAATGCTGTCTAATATTTCTGAACCAGCTGTTATCAACTTTTCTTTAGCCTGTGTGGCGAAATGACTTGTTTTATCAAGCTGTGCGAGAAAATTACTTTTTGCTTTTTCAAGCGTAGATGTATCGACCCTGAAATACAGATAGGCTTCGGCAAGAGCCACGGTGCGCTCTTTTTTTAATTCTGCCTGAGGTTTTAATATGGCAAAATCAAAAGGGGCAATCAAATCGTCGTGCTGCCATGGTTTTCCACGCTGAAACTCATATTTAAATTTCCCTTCACGGGGAAACAGTGCCAGTAAAATAACAAGTGTAATGAGAAACAAAAAAATCCTGTTAATCTGATAATAATTTCGCCACTGTCTCTTTGTAATTATTAACTTCATGGGAGTAGAATAGAGAATACGAATATATGAATTTTTGTTTTCAAACTCTCAATTACTATCTTTGGCTGATAATTGAATCATCCTGTTACAGATTTATCACTTAAATGCTGAAACACACCCTATATCTCTTTGATCATGAACGCAATATGCACATTAGCACAAGTCCCTGTCAGATTTGAACCTTCGGATAGAAGTGAAATGATTACCCAGATTTTATTTGGTGAAACCTTCAGTATACTGGAGGAACGTGGTACCTGGATGCTGGTTCGCTTGCATTTTGATAATTACGAGGGCTGGATTGATCACAAACATGCATTTAAAGTTACTGAAGAATTTATTGAGAAAGTTAATAACGGGCCAACTCATATCATAACCGACAGAATTGCTGAATGCTACAGTAAAAGTGACAGTACTTTTATGATTACAGGAAAAGGGAGCCTTTTACCTCTTTTTGCCGGTAATACTTTTCATCTCGGCACCAGAGCATATACCACAATAAGTAAAAGCAAAGCGATTCCCAGAAAGTTTTCAGTATCTAAAGTAGTATCCACAGCCATGGACTACCTGAATGTACCATATTTATGGGGTGGCCGAAGTGTTATGGGAATTGACTGTTCGGGATTGGTTCAGGTTGTTTACCGCCAGTGCGGACTCGATTTACCCCGCGACTCGTCACAACAGTCTCAAAGAGGAGAAGCTATTGATTTTGTTGATGAGGCTCTTCCTGGCGACCTTGCTTTTTTTGACAATCTGGCAGGCGAAATAATTCATGTAGGCATTATTATTGAACCAGGAAAAATTCTTCATGCATCAGGGCAGGTGAAGATCGATAAACTCGATCACAATGGTATTTTTAGCATAGAGCAGGATACCTACTCGCATAGTCTGCGGATTATTAAGCGGCTTTAGCAGTAGATTCAGATAAAACCTGGTATAAAGCATTTTCAATTTATTAGAAATTATTGCAACCGAAGAAATTCTTTTTTAATAATATCATAAGTATAAGATTATGCTTGTTTGAAACTTATTACATTTTGTTAATAACGTCTTAATTTATTCTTAAAATAAGTATTGAATTCATCACTAATTTAGCCGCAAATATAAAGACGTAACCAACAGTTTACCAATTTTAACCAAATCCAACCAAAATGAAAATTAAAAAACTAATCTTATTATTCGGATTACTGATTTTTGGCAGTATGATGTATGCCCAGGTTACCACATCGGGAATAAGTGGCCGTATTATTAACTCTATAGGAGAGTCACTCCCCGGGGCAACAGTAGTTGCTGTTCATATTCCTTCTAATACCATGTATGGTGCAATTAGCAACGATAAAGGCTGGTATTCCATTCAGGGTATGAGAGTAGGTGGTCCGTATAAAATTACTATCTCCTATGTCGGATATGCCAATACTGAATATGACAATGTTCAGCTTTCTCTGGGTGAATCATCGACCTACAATGTTACATTAAAAGAATCATCTGCACAGTTGGGAGCAGTAGTAATAAGTGCAGCAGGCATGAAAAACACATCAGGTGGTGCAGCTTCCAATTTCAAACAATCACAGATTGCCAGCACACCAACAGTAGATCGTAGTATTTATGATGTTGCCAAATTATCTCCGCTGGTTTCGATTTCGAAAATCGGGGGTATTTCTGTTGCAGGTTCCAACAACCGTTATAACTCATTCCAGGTCGATGGTATGGTAAGTAACGATGTGTTTGGTCTTGCAGGTTCAGGCACCAATGGTGGACAGACAGGGGCTAATCCTGTTTCTCTTGATGCTATCCAGGAAATCCAGGTGCTTATATCTCCCTTTGACGTGCGCCAGGGAGGATTCACCGGTGGAGGAATCAATGCCATTACCAAATCAGGCACCAATAAGTATCATGGTTCAGCCTATGGTTATTTAACCAATCAGAATATGTACGGTAAATGGAGCCAGGTGAGTGAAAAGGAAGCCAAATTAACCAAAGAATCAACAAAGACTTACGGTTTTACTGTCGGTGGCCCTATTGTAAAGGATAAACTTTTCTTTTTTGTGAGTGTTGAAAACAAATTTGATACGTATCCTTCCGATTATTCTGCAGGATACAAAAACGGTTATGTATCAACTGCAGAAGCCCAGACTATTCTTGACCGTTATAAATCCATCACTGGATATGATGACAATTACGGGAGCCGTAATCTGGATACAAAAGGCTTGTCTGTTTTAGGCCGTGTTGACTGGAATATTAATAAAAATAATAAGTTTTCGGTACGCTATCAGTTGAATGACTCTTATAAAGATGTTTATGGTGCAAACGCCAATACTTATTATTTCGCCAACAGTGGCTATCGGATCAGTGATAAGACGAATTCAGTTGTAGCTGAACTGAACTCGCACATCAGCGGTACATTATACAACGAAGCGCGTGTTGGTCTTACTATTGTTCGTGATAGCCGCGATGTGCCTTACCAGGGTCCGAACATCACAATCAAAAACCTGGGTGGTGTATTAACTGATACAGCTGGCTGGAGCCAGGGTGCAACAACTGCCTATATAGGAACAGAATATTCATCCGGAGCTAACATACTGAATCAGGATATTTATACGATTGAAGATAACCTTTCCTTGTACAAAGGGAACCATACCATTACTTTTGGCACCCACAACGAATTCTATAATATGTACAATCTTTTCATTCAGGCAAGTAATGGCGCTTATTATTACAATTCTCTGAATGACTTCCTTAATGATAACGCTTATCAGTTCTCTTACAATTACTCTGATTATGCCCTGACAGGTTCTTATAAGTGGGCAGCCACTATAAAAGCCGGACAATTTGGATTCTATGCTCAAGACAAATGGAATATTACAAATAATTTTGATTTGACTTATGGTCTGCGTTTCGATATTCCAACTTTCTTTAATAAACCTTCGGCTAACCCAGATTTTAATCAAAGTGATTATGCTACCACGAATGGTGTATCAGTTGGCGAACTGCCTTCTACCAAGATTATGGTATCTCCCCGTATAGGTTTCCGCTGGTACACGGATGACAGCCATAAGACTTTAGTTCGCGGCGGTACCGGATTATTCACCGGTCGTGTACCGTTTGTATGGTTGTCAAACAACTGGAGCAATACCGGTATTGAAATGAAAGGTACCACAATTTCCAGTAATGTTCCTTCATTTGAAACCTATGGCAACGACCCGGTTGCTGCCATGAATTCGGCTGCAGGTTCTGCTTCAAAACCCACGATTAACACTGTATCAAAAGATTTCAAATATCCTCAGGTATTCCGCACTAACCTTGCTGGTGAACAGATACTGCCCGGAAACTTGAAAGTTACCCTCGAAGGTATCTACTCAAAAACCATGAACAATGTATGGTGGGAAAATCTGGCTCTGACAGATAACGGCAAGAAGGTTTATGCAGTAAGCGCTGATGATGCAAACTCAGCTGCCACTTACTGGGCAAGAAATGCCGGAAGCTATTATGCTATCGTTAACCTGAAGAATACAAATAAAGGTTATACTTATGCCTTAAGTGCAAAACTTGAAAAAACCTTTGATTTCGGACTTGGCTTTATGGCAAGTTACACATACGGTCACGCTTATTCCGTAAACGACGGAACCAGCTCTGTTGCTTATTCTAACTGGAAGTACAACTATGCTGTTAATCCAAATAATGAAAATGAACTCTCTTATTCGGTATTTGATGTTCCTAATCGTATTTTGGCTGCTGTTAACTATACAACACCTAAGTATTTAAGCGATCGTTTCTCTACCGTAGTAAGTTTGGTTTACAACGGTTTCAACGGTCAGCGTTATTGTCTGACAATGAACGAAAGCAAGGATTTCAATAATGATGGTCAGTATGGTAACTCTTTACTTTACATTCCAACAACCGACGAACTGGCTAAAATGACCTTTGCTTCTGAAGCAGATCGCGCCAATTTTGGAAGCTGGATTGATGGTGATAAATATGCTAAGGATCACCGTGGACAATATGCTGAACGTTATTCAAACAGCGCTCCATGGGAAAACCACTTCGACCTTCATCTGGCTGAAGATTTTTACTATCTGAAAGGTAAAGACGGTAAAGTATCTTTAACTTTCGATATCCTGAACGTTGGCAACCTGCTCAATAAGAAGTGGGGTGCTAATTATTCATCTTATTACAATGTAAATATCCTGAAAGAAACCGCATTGACAGATGATGGAAACGGGAATAAAGTTCCTACCTACTCATTTCAGGGTAGCGAAGTCACCAAGAGTGATATCTTTAGCCGCTGGCACGCTCAGATCGGCCTGAGAGTTACTTTCTAGGCAACTTCACAAATAGCCTTATCAATTAGAAGAAAAAGAGGCTGTCTCAAAATCGAGGCAGCCTCTTTTTTTGGAATATACCTGTAAATATAAAATTATTCAATAGTTGCCGACGCACTTGCAAGTTCTGCACTATGGCTTTTAAGGCGCGAGCTTAGTATCATTACGAAGAGCGCTATCAAAGCTATTATCAGGAAACTCTTGCTATATCCGAGTAGTTTGGTTGACATGGATGCAACAATAATTCCAATCAAAGTAGCACCTGTCATTTGACCGGTACTCGTAAATAATGTAATAACACCTTGTCCGAGAGCCCTTTCGGCAGGCTGAACTTCGTTAAGCATAATATAACGCAATGCTGAACCTTGTAACATAGCGGACCCCAGGCCCATAAGTATTCCGGCAGTATAAAAATTAACGTGAGATGCTGCGTTATAATAAAATATCAAAAGACCTGTTGCGGCCAGTACCAGACCTGTCATAACAATTGCACGTGAACCGATTTTATCAATCAGCCGCCCGGCAACAGGCGAACCGACTGCTATCGCCAATACAAATGGGATCAACATAAAACTTGCCTGTGAAGTAGAAACGCCGAACACATTTACAGCCATTTCAGGTACAAAAATTGTGACTGCCTGTATGATTCCGGTTCCGAAAGCCACTAAACCAACAATACGAATCTGCTTTACATCAAACAGCTGGATTTTAATAACAGGTGAAGGCGATCGTTTTTCAAAGAAAATAAATGTCGGGAGTGTAATCAATGTTAACAGAAGAAACGGGTATGCATGTATTGAAAAAATGCCCTTAAATCCTTCGGTTACTTCTATGTTGGTAATACCATATGCGAACGACGAAACCAAAACTGCAATCAACACCATACCGATCCAGTCGAAATGAGGCTTAACAACTCCTTTATTCGTGGGGAGCATTCGCCATGCATAAAAAATCACAACAGCTGCTATAGGCAGGTTTACCAGGAACAGTGCATTCCATTTAAACCATAACAACATAAAACCTGCTATCACCGGTCCGATAATAAATGCAATTCCGAATACGGCTCCGATCATTCCAAGAGTTCGACCACGTTTTTCCGGAGGGAAAATATCGCCTATAACTGCTGAAGCTACCGGAAATATCCCGCTTGAGCCAAATCCCTGGACAGCTCTACCAATAAGCAGGAATGTCATATTATCAGATAAGGCAACAATTATTGACCCAAGCGCAAAAACAGCGACTGAAAAAATGTAAATATTTCTGCGTCCATAAAGGTCGGAAAGTTTTGAAAGGAAGGATACTCCAACTAAGTTGAACAACACATAAATGCTGAAAATCCAAGTTATCAGTTTGTGATCGACTTTTATGGTTTGTTCGATTGCAGGGATTGCAGGGCCAACAATAGAAATGTCAAGAGCTCCCATTAAAACTCCGGCAAAAAGTACTGCTAGAATTTTACCGTTACGATGTTGCTTCATAATTCTTAAGATCTTTTAGAATAGCTATAAAAAATGCCGGGAAAAACCCGGCAAAGATATTTCAAAATCAGTGACACTTATCTTCATTCATAAATGGATAGCGATAATCGGTTGGCGGGATAAGGGTTTCCTTGATTGTACGTGGACTGATCCATCGCAGCAAATTGAGATGACTACCTGCTTTGTCATTTGTTCCGCTTTGCCTCGATCCACCAAATGGTTGTTGGCCTACAACCGCGCCGGTAGGTTTATCATTAAAATAGAAATTACCCGCAGCATATTTAAGTTCATCGGCAACTTTAACGAGAACACCCCTATCCTGGGCGAAAATACACCCGGTTAGTCCATAAGGCGACGTTTCATCAACCAGGCGAACAGTCTGATCAAAATCTTTATCTTTATATACATGAACAGTCAGAACCGGACCAAAAATTTCGTCTGTCATTGTAACAAAATGTGGGTCATGAGCCTGGATGATGGTAGGTTGTACAAAATATCCTTTTGACTTATCTCCGGTTCCACCAAAGACAACTTCTGCATCATTGGTATTCCTGGCTTTGCTGATATAATTTGTAACGTTATCAAATGATTTCTCATCGATAACAGCATTCATAAAATTGCTTAGATCACGGACATCACCCACTTTAATTTCTGCAAGCATCTCCCCTACCCGTTTTTTAACAGCAGGCCACATACTTTCGGGAACATAAGCACGCGAAGCTGCTGAACATTTTTGTCCCTGGTATTCAAAAGCCCCCCGAACCAATGCTGTTGAAACTTCATCAATTCCGGCACTGGGATGAACCAGCACAAAGTCTTTACCACCGGTTTCACCAACTATACGTGGATAAGAACGATAATTTGCAAGGTTAGATGAGGTATTCTGCCACAGCTTATTAAAAGTGCCGTTACTTCCGGTAAAATGCAATCCTGCAAAATGTTTATCCGAG
>JBBQGD010000028.1:0-25546 GCA_038322655.1 Bacteroidales bacterium
CAAGATCTATGAAAGGCTGGATGACAAAAACGGCATAGCTCTAATCTACAGGGTTATGGGGAGTATTTACAAATACAAGGGTGATTATAAAAAATCACTCTTCTACTACGCTCACGGCCTCAAAATAAATCGGGAATCCGGTAACCTCCCGCAGCTTGCAAATTCATACAACAACATAGGGATCGTTTATACATTGATGAATGACTATAAAAAGGCCTTGAGTTATTATAAAAAGAGCCTTTCCATAAACCTATCTCAGAAAATTGAAGCTGAGGCCGTCAGAAATTATGGTAATATCGGCTCCGCATATCTGGATTTGAACCAAATGGATTCTGCTTATTATTATATCAACAAACACTATACTGAGGCTCGGCATCTTAAAGGTAAAAAAGGCATAACCGTTTCATTACAGGGTTTCGGAGATTATTATCTAAAGAAAAATGAATATTCAAAAGCCGCGGCGTATTATAAAAAGGCTCTGGCTTTATCAAGGGAAATTGGGATCATTGAAACTTCCCGGAGTATTTTGAAAAGTCTGAGTAGTCTTTATGAAAGGGATGCTGATTACCGCAATGCCTTTACATACTACAAACTGTATAATAATTTAAGTGACAGTATCCTGAATCGCGGGACCCTGCAGCGTATTGAGCAAATGGATATGGAATATTCCATTGAAAAAGAAAAAATTAACAACGAATTGAAAGATCAGAAAAGCAGGCTATACAGAATCATCGGGATTACGGGTTTGCTTTTTCTCATCCTTATTCTGGTCATCATCTATTTTGGGCAGAACATGAAACTCAAGCGCAAAAAATTGGAACATGAAAACCTGGAATTGAGTAAAAAACAACTTCAATACGAAATCCACTACAAAAACAAAGAACTCTTTAACAAAGCCATCCATCTTGCTGAGCAGAACGAATTTATAGGTGATATTACCAATAGACTCAATGGCATAATCATTCATTCGGGTGAAGAGCCCAACGCCCTAAAGACTATCATTAAAGAGCTTAAATTCCATTCCGAATCCCATACATGGGAAGAATTCGAATTAACTTTCTTAAAAGTCCATCCTGATTTTTTTATATCACTGAGCAAGAAATTTCCTGATCTAACAGCAAATGAAAAACGCCTTTGCGCCTTTCTCAAACTTAATTTCTCAACCAAGGAGATATCAAATATTACCCGCCAGTCCTTTCATTCATTAATAGTTGCCCGTACCAGGCTCAGAAAAAAGCTTGGATTGTCAAACTCGGGGGATAACCTGGCTTCCTTTTTAAGCCGGCAATAGAAACTATTAGTCAGTATTCCATTTTCAATCATACTGTATTTCAGCATGTTCAGCCCTGTTGTATCTAAATTGTAGCTATGCATTATATAGGTACTATTGTTTTTGTATTGCTACATTTTTGTGGCTTACAGCTTAATAATCTTAATTATGCACTTCACTAACCAAATAACTCACATAGAATGAAGAAAAAATCTACAACTTATGGGATTTCATTTCGAAGAAACCTGATTTGTCAGAGCCATCTTTTATGGCTGATGATCCTGCTTATTATGCTGGGGTCTTTTGAAGCTTTTGCCACTGATAAGGCTAATGACCTAAAAGAAGATAAAAAACAAGGAACTACCAAAACTGAACAAGCTGCTCCACAGAAGTTGGTTGTAACAGGCAAGATTATTTCGCTTTTCGACAATCTGCCTTTGCCTGGTGCGACTGTTTATGAAAAGGGCCTGACAGTAAATGCTACCACGACTAATAAGGACGGGGAATTTACATTGACTGTTTCCGGGGAAAACGCTATTCTGGTAATCTCATACATCGGTATGAAAACCATTGAAATGTCAATAAACCCAGATAACAAACCCTTGCTGGTTTCCATGGAGGAAGACAATTTTAACCTGGAAGGAGTAATTGTCACGGGTTATGGTTCTATCAGGAAAGAAGCATATGCAGGTTCTGCCAGTATAGTTAAAATGGACAAGCTTGCAGATATTCCTTCTAATGGAATAGGACAGCTTCTGCAAGGTTCCACAACAGGAGTACAGTTCACAAATACTTCAGGCCAGCCCGGAGCAGCAACACAGATCAGGGTTCGTGGCACGGGATCATTCAATGCCTCCAATGATCCATTATACGTGGTAGATGGGGTGCCTGTTATTTCCGGAAACATTTCGTCATTGGGAACCTCTTCCGGTCTCGACATCCTGTCAACCATGAGTCCGAGTGATATTGAAAGTATTTCCGTCATCAAGGATGCCGCTGCAGCTTCACTCTATGGATCACGTGCCGCTAACGGAGTTATCATCATTACAACCAAAAAGGGAGTAGCTGGGAAAACGAAGGTGAATTTTAGGACAGAGATGGGGTTTTCAGATTTTGCTACTGATTATCGTCCATTCATGAGTGGAGATGAACGCCGGGAAACCATTTACGAAGGCTTACTTAATGAAGGCAAGTATTATTTAAGTTATGATGAGGCAGCTTCGATAGCTTATGCGGATTCCAAAATTGACAATTATGCTAAAATGCCCTGGACGGGTGAATGGACCGACTGGAAGTCACTTCTGTTCAGAAAAGGAAAGTATCAGAATAATGAAGTCTCCATAACGGGTGGCAATGAAAAGATTAAATATTTTTCATCGCTTGGATACACTAATCAGGAAGGAGTTTCAGTAATGAGCTACCTTAAGCGCCTGTCAGGCCGATTAAACTTGAGTTACGAGGTGACTAAGCGATTAAACGTGGGAACGAACATCTCCTTTTCATCGATTAACCAGAGCACAAATACGGAGGGTTCAGCCTATCTCAGCCCATTCTATTCAGTCTTCAACACGGTAACTCCGCGGGATGTACCCTTTAACGAGGATGGAAGTTACGCTTATGATTTCCCAAGAAACGGAACCGGCAGAAACCCCAAAGCATATGCCGACCTGAACTACCAGGATGAGAATATCATCCGCGCTTCCAATTCACTTTATGCAGGCTATAAAGTGTTAGATGGTCTTGAGGTTAAATCAACTTTTAGCTATGATTATACCATGACTAAGGGAGATCAGTTCACCCATCCGCTCACTTCCTATCCTGCCAACATTGGCACAATTTACAAATCAATGTACGACAGACGCTCTTCAGTGTCGTCGAACAGTCTTCAGTACGTTAAAACCATTGCAAGAAACCATACGATCGATGCGCTGGTTGCTTATGAAATAACAGACTATTCAAATGACAATATGAGTACGTCCAAAGAAAATCTGGCTAACTGGAATATGGTGGAGCTGGATAATTTTTCCGTATCCAGATACATTAACGGGTATTCTTCAGGAACCAGGATGCTTTCTTATATTTCAAGGGTCAATTATAACTATGGAAGCAAGTATTTTGCTGGATTCAGCTTCCGTCGTGATGGAAGTTCACGCCTGGCACCAGATAGCCGATGGGGCAATTTTTGGTCAGTTTCAGGCGCATGGAAAGTTTCTGAAGAGAGCTTCTTTACAGGCTATAACGATATTTTTCCGGAAGTAAAACTAAGAGCTTCCTATGGCTTAAATGGCACCTTGCCATCCGGATATTATGACTATATGGGATTGTCGAGCTATGGAGCTGACTATAACCTGATGCCAGGTATTATTGAATCCCAATTCATGAACAACAACCTGAAATGGGAGACAAATCATAATTCAAACATAGGTATTGATGTAAATTTCAAAAACAAGGTGCGTATCTCTGTAGAATACTATAACAGGTTGACTAAAAATCTCCTGATGAATGATCCCACATCACTCACCACAGGTTTCAGTTCTATCTTAAGTAATATCGGCGAGATGCAGAACCGGGGGATTGAAATTGAACTGAGTGCTACAATACTCAACCAGAAAGATTTGTCATGGACTTCGAGTTTAAACCTCTCGCATAACAATAATAAAATCCTGGTACTGGATGGTATACAGACATCAATTATAGATGGTTCTCAGATTAGAATGGTCGGGAAACCATACAATACCTTTTACCTGAGGGAATTCGCGGGCATTGATCCTGCTGATGGGATGACCTGGTTCTATCTGAATACAGAGGATGCAGAAGGAAATTATTCAAAAGAGAAGACAAAAGAACTTAACCTTGCAAATATGATTCCACTCGGAAATCCCTATCCGGTAATTTCCGGAGGTTTTGTCAATAATTTTAAATTCTATTTCATTGATCTGAGCTTCACTTTCACCTATTCTCTCGGTGGTAATTCTTATGATTCGGGAGCCGGCAAACTGGAGAAAGAAGGAACAACCAACGGGCTGGATGCAAATATCCCTACTTACTATAGTGAAAGATGGAGAAAACCCGGCGACATAGCGGAATATGGAATCTACATAGCAAATAATAAATGGGATTTGGCAGATGGGTATTCCAATTCAAGAAGGATTCATAGCACTGACAATATCAGGCTAAAAAACATAAGCCTGGGTTATACCGTACCCACTAAGGTATCAAAGTATTTAAAAATTGAGCATGCCAGATTTTTTGCTGCCGGCACCAACGTTCTGACTTTTGCCAAATGGAAGATGTATGATCCTGAAGTTGGTTTCGACGGGGTGATGGCATGGCAGACCCCTCCATTAAAAACGTTCACATTTGGACTAGAACTTACATTTTAACAAGAAACAAATATGAAAAAGAAACTATATATATTAGCCCTATTGCCCTTCTTCTGTATTTCCTGCAACAAAGAATGGCTGGACCTCAAGCCAACCACCCAGGTTGTTTCATCCGAGGCGATTAAGAATCTTGTGGATGCAAATTATGCAACAAACGGGATATACTCTACTTTTCAGAGTTATGAGTATTATGGAGCCCGAATGCAGTATTATGCCGATGTTACAGGTGATGACATGCAGGCAACCGGAACCAATAAGAGAAGTTCCCAGTTCTATATGATGATCAGTAATACCGATAACGTTTATAGCTCCTTATGGGCAATGCCTTACATAGTAATGAGGAATGCCAATAACATTTTAGCACAGATTGATGCCCTGACGGTTTTACCCGCTGAACAGCCCCAAAAAGATGACATCAAGGGACAGGCATTGGCGTTGCGTGCACTCGCATTATTCGATGTTACCAGGGTTTTTGGTAATACATACCAGAAAGATAATGGTGCTTCTTTAGGTGCTTGCATAACCACTGAAGTTGCCGGCCCAGATTTTCAGCCGCCAAGAAGTACGGTTGCCGAATGCTATACACAGATCATTAAAGATCTTACCGATGCCATACCCTTATTAAAAACGACAAAAAATGACGGAAAAATAAATAGGTGGGCTGCCAAATCATTGCTAAGCAGGGTTTATTTATACAAGGGAGATAATGCAAATGCACTCGTCCAGGCCGAAGAAGCCATAGCAGGTGCGACTTCCAATGGTTACAAACTATGGACAAATGATGAATATAAGACAGGTACCAATTCATGGAAGGCAAGTTTAACATCGGAAGGTTTATTGGAAGTAATAAACAATGTTGGCGACAGAGCCGGAAATGATGGTATTGCTTACCTTATGGCTCGCAGCGGATATAATGATATAGTCCTCACGAGTGACTTTTTAACCCTACTTGACGAAGATCCTTTGGATGCAAGACACAAAGTTACCAAAATCGAAACTTCAAGCAGTTCATACAATAAAACAAAACCGGTATATCTCCTTAAATATACTGGACCCGATGCTAAAGATGTAAGAAACGGAAATGTAACTATCCTGCGTCTTTCTGAAACATATCTGAATGCTGCTGAAGCTGCTGTAAAAACAGAAGATAACGACAAGGCTGTTTTATATCTAAATGCCATTGTAAACAGGGCAAACCCGGCTAATACCGTTACCGGAACTGTTACGCTGGAGCAAGTACTGAAAGAAAGGCGAAAAGAATTGGTAGGAGAAGGTCACCGGCAGTTCGACGCTTTGCGGAACGATGAAACCATCGTTAGAATCGGTGGCTGGCATGTTTCAGGTCTCGTGCCTGAAGCAGAAAGCTATGACAGGAATTATTTCCATGCAATCCTGCCCGTGCCAAGATATGAAATAAACGCCAATCCAAACCTTGTACAAAACCTTGGTTTTTCAAACTAGGATAAAACCCCGCATTTTTAAAAAGGTGATTAAACTGTTCAATCATCTGAATGCCTTTTATAGGAAGATCTGTTGCAGTGTTCAGCATTTAAGACCTGCTTCAGGTTTTTCTATAGAAATCACCATAACTTTAGTTCGAAGGCAACTGATGGATTTTTCTTTTCATAATTTCGGAATACAATATCGTATGATAAATGCTGAAACATGGATTAAACCTGCTTCAGACCTGTATATTTTATATTGACATGTCAAAACTGAACTATATTTCAATGTGTACACTGGCAATAAGGACTTTCGTATCTGCTACAGTCCTTCTCATTGTCTTTCACACGCCGCTTGCTGTATCAGGCGCCGTTTTTTATCAAAATACCGTTGAATTATCCGAACCTAATGCCAACATTTTTACTGATTCGGTCATATATGCCGTAAAAAAGGGTGATACCATTCTGCTAAGAGAACTTATAACGCAAGGCGCCTATATTAATGTCAGGGATGGGAAGGGATGGACTGCCCTGGATTATGCGACAAAGAAGAACAAAAAAGTCATCAGGACCATCCTGCTATGTAATGGAGCAAAGACGTTTGCCAAACCTCTTCCCGATATGATGGAAGGCCCTTATGTTAAACTCATTGATTCAAAAACCATTGAGATAGCATACCTTAAACATGACAGTATATCTGGCAAGTCATCCCTCAAAAAAACACCTCCTGGTAACAGAAAAACGCAACATGCTGCCAAACTGTTGGGGATCTCCAGGGAAGAAATTTCAAGGGCTGCTAATCCCCGTCTTCCTGAAAAATCGGAATATTTGGCTGAAAAGATATTTGCTGTGGGAGATATTCATGGTGAATATGACAGGGTAAAGCAGCTATTGGAATTTAATCATGTTATTGACAAAAATGGAAACTGGACATGGGGAAAAGGCCACCTTGTTTTTGTAGGGGATATTTTTGATCGTGGTAAAAAAGTTACGGAAACATTGTGGATGATTCACAAGCTGGAACAACAGGCCATAAAAGACGGAGGAAAAGTACACCTGTTACTTGGAAATCATGAGAATATGATATTCAATGGTGACATCAGATATGTTGCCGATGATTATTATTCGCTCTGTGATAATCTGGGGCTTAGCTATCCGGATTTATTCGACATACACACTTTCCTGGGTTCATGGCTCAGGCAAAAGCCTGTCATGATCAAAATAAACAATAAAGTCTTCATGCATGCGGGCATCTCACCGGAACTCTGCCAGATGAAAATGCAAATTGACACCGTTAATAAGATTATCTGGCAATTACTGAATAACAAAGCAGATATAAAAAATCAGAAAATCGGTCAGTTCCTCCTTGGCAGTAAAGGGATACTCTGGTATAGGGGGCTGGTTGAAGATGATTTCCAAAAGAATGTGATTGATGAGAAAACCCTTGACGAAGCTCTCAGCACATATGGAGTAGGCAGCTTTGTCATCGGGCATACTGAGGTCGATTCCATTTCGGCTTTCTTCGGGAATAAGGTAATAGATATTAATATTCCAAAGTGGAATAAGGTCATCCGGGAACAGGGATTGCTGATCAGAGGGAATGAATCCTGGGTTGTGTATGATTCCGGAGAAATTTTACCGAAGAAGCTGAAAGATTGAGATAAAGTGTTGGTTTGATTGGTTAAACACCTACACATTTATTCGTGTAGGTGTTTTTTTTAATTTTGAACAATGCCTTAATATACTATTTGGTTTAAAAAATCCCGGGTCTTCG
This sequence comes from Bacteroidales bacterium, assembly GCA_038322655.1. Classification (GTDB taxonomy): domain Bacteria; phylum Bacteroidota; class Bacteroidia; order Bacteroidales; family UBA4417; genus UBA4417. Next base: position 7,870 of record JBBQGD010000028.1, read on the forward strand.
TGGGAGCATGCTCCGGGTACAGCAAACCTGGAAAATTATTGTTTCTAAGAGTGCTGTTGGAGCCCGCAAAAAGACAATTATTATTAAATACACATTGAAAATAAATAAAGTCAAAACGGACGATGAGCTTGAGGGCACCTGGAACAACGAGGATTTAACAGAGCTTTTAGTAAGATCTGGATAGGCCGATGCCGTTAAAGTCAGTAAAAATGAATTGCTTGATTTTTTGTTCATGGCCATCACTGAAATTGAGCCAAACAAAGCAGATGCTCTCATGCTCGATTACTAACTTTCGGATGTATTGAAAAAAGGGCAGCTTGATAATCTTTTACGCGAAATGCTGAGGTAGGAGGTTGCTAAAAACTATTCTGACATCTTCTTACACAAAATCCTGTTCAGCATTAACCAGCTCCTCTACAAAGTCTACAACGGGAAATTTCCCTTGGCTGGCGCATTCCTTCCGACGCGTGACGACACCCCTGATCTTGCCAATCTTAGAATGATCTTTATCACCTTTCCTGAACTTCGGCCAATTAAAATTAAAGTTCGAGAAGCTTTGAGTCCCTCCCATTTTCAAAATCGTACCACTGATCAATAAAAAAAAAATTACGATTTACGAATTATGATTTACGAATAGTCAGGATGTTTTACGAATCAGAAATGTAAATTCCCCCAATCGTACCTCATCATTTGTAAATCGCAAATTAGTAAACCTGAAACCTCCTCCATCGTGTTAAAGGATATCCCTATCTGATTAGTGCCATAATTTATTGGACTTTGTACTATATTTGCTATTCAAGGAAAAGAAAGCAAACATGCAAATTACAAAAACTAAAAAGAGGTGGGTCATCATTTTATTATTGCTGGCCGTAATTGCCATACTGGCTTTTTATCCGCTGCCGCCACAAGCTCCCATCCAATATTACGATAGGGAAAGTGGGTTGCTAAAAACGGAAAAAGTGGCTGGTGAAAAGTGGTTGGTGTGGCTGTATAATAATCCGGTTGGTGAAGCAACATTGTGGGCGCTGGCGAAAAGAAAGGTGGTTTCGTCTGTTTATGGCACCAGGATGGATCGTCCATCATCGGTCAAAAAAATACAGCCGTTTGTTGAAGAATTTGATATCGATATGAGCATTGCCCAAAAACAGGAGTTCAACTCTTTCAATGATTTTTTTACCCGGAAGTTAAAGAATGATGCCCGGCCGGTGGATACCAACTCAACCATTGCAGTGTCGCCTGCCGATGGGAAAATACTGGCCTATGCCGATATCAGCAACAGCGATTTTATCATCAAAGGATACCGCTTCGATATTTTTTCATTTTTGAATAATGCCGACCTTGCTCAAAATTACCTTGATGGCACCCTGGTGATCATCCGTCTTGCCCCTTTCGATTACCACCGTTTCCATTTTCCCATTAGCGGAAGTGTATCACCCATCACCCGGATTGTTGGCGATTATTATTCAGTGAACCCCCTCGCTTTGCGAAAAATAACTGAAATATTCTGCCTGAACAAAAGGGAATTTGCCATCATTTCAAACCCTTTGTTTGGTGATGTTGTGATGGCCGAAGTAGGTGCAACCATGGTAGGAAGTATCATACAGACTTATACAGGGAATTTTGTAAAAAAAGGGGAAGAGAAAGGGTTTTTCAAATTTGGTGGTTCCACGGTAGTGCTGCTGTTTGAAAAAAATAAAATTCGCATCGACGACGATTTATTGAATAATACTCGAAAGGGTTATGAAACTGCGATCAAAGTAGGAGAAAGAATTGGTGTAGCTATGATTACACCAAAAGTTTCAGGATAGGGTTGTGATAATGTCTGAATTAGGATTTAATGTAGATTTGGATAGAAAATTCAAATGAAATACAATGCTATGGTAAATTTATACTTGTAATTTGCAAATGTAAGACCAACCCAAATAATCATCAAGCCGACATTTCGACAGCAGCTCAATTAGATATTTTTTATAGCCTGTGATATTTTGACTTCTTGAGCGAATAATTAAGAAAGTACAAAGTTTAACTCTTAATTATTTAATCTTATGGAAAACAGAAAAAACAAAATTTGGGTCATTGCATTTATTTCAATACTTTCCTTGACAACAGGATACAGAATAGCAATTACAAGGAATCAATATTATGGTTATCCTGTCGAGCGAGATAAAAAAGGAATAAAGTGCGAAACTATAAAGAACTGTCCTGCTAACTCACTGACAAATACCAGGAATGGACAAAATTGATAAATCAGACATATTTCTCTCTGTTGTTCAGTCTAACAAAGGTATATCCTATAACGTGGCAAATTCTTATTGCAAGAATGCTGAAGACCGCAAAGATCTTGTTCAGGAAATTATAATTCAATTATGGAAATCGTTTGATAGTTATGATAGTAATTTTAAACATTCATTCTGGATGTATCGAATTTCATTGAACGTTGCCATATCATTCCACCGAAAAGAAAATAACAGGAAAAGAATATCTAGCCCTTTAACGGAAGGAATTATCCACTTTACAGACAACTACAGTGACGACAAAAACAGCGATTTGGGTTTTACCCCTGTTGTATTCCCTTTAATATAGGTAGACTATTTCAGAATTCAAACTCACAACATAAAGCATGACTATGGTTTATAGCCGGTTTCAGTAATCTTTCTTTCTTTTCCAAAAGCTCATTCGTTCTTTAATTTTCCGAACTTTTTCTTTGTCAATAAAGCCAAAATACACCAAAAGAAACAGAACAATCCATAGTAGCCCCTTCATCAGGAAGAAGAGGAAACCGGCTATTCCAAGATCCCTTAGCAGTTCCATTTATGTAAAGTATAATGGTGCATTATGACATTCGGTTTCTAATTCGTCAAATAAAGAAATATTGAAATCGAACCCTTTGTTTACCTCTTCAGCCCATTCATCTTTTTGAATATTCCTGATTGATTGAATGCTTTCAGGCATGTTGTCAAAAACATACATTCTGCCTGTTGAAGGTACCGCTTTTTTCATCATCTGTCCGCCAAACATGATCGCCATATAATTAAGGTAAATATGTGGCAAGATTTGCTCATAGGATAAAGAACCAAGGTAGTCAGTATATGCTTTGGTGCTGCTTAGAATAATATCGGAAAAATATCCCTGAGAATTCAATTCTTTGATGTCTGCCTGAACGCTGTCAACTCTTTTCAAATTAACATTTGGCAAGCCTATATTTTCGATTTTTCTAAAAATTTGCAGCAGTTGATTGAGGTATAACAAATATTCGTTTTTGCTGAGTGCACCGTTGAACATCCTTGTGTTGAATGACATTCTTTCAGCCTGCTTATGTTTTATGCTGGTAGCTTCTTTTAAAGGTAACATATTGTATTTGGTTAAATTCACTACAAATTTAGAATAATTCTAAATAAGAGTGATGGTATTGCAAAAAATAAACAATTTCAAAATACACTTTTCAAACAAAAAGCTGAAGTTCCCGGTTGCCGCAAATGTTTATAAGAAAAACTATTGTTTTCATGAGCCAGCGAACAGGATACCGGATTATTTTATGTTATTAATAAGCAATGTGTCACCCAAAGCATCCTGGCAAAAGGTTTGGCATAATCTATTGTTATTTTTTTGTTAATGATGAACATTTTAAATTATTCAATGTTAACTATCATCATTTTTAAAATCAGGCTTAACTCTATAGGCTTTTGAAAACTCAGCGCAACACGGTTAATTGACATCTCATCCAGCTTTTCTGCTACAAATTACATTGTTTTTAACATTTTAAAATCCCCCATAAATCCTATTCGCATAAAAGGTTTTGTGGGGTGTTGTTTCTGAAGTTTAATTTATACAATTTAAAATCAGAGCAACTACTATTTGAGAAAAATTTGCAAATGCAGATGTACATACGTTTTGCGTCATGCAAAAAGAGTCTTTAAATGAAATCTTTATAAAACAAATATTTTTTTACATGCCGACACTAATAAATATAAACGGAGGTAGCCGAAAATCCAACAAAGAGTAAGCATTCAAAAACAGTTATAATGAAAACGAAACCAGAAGAAATAATATCTAAGGCATCTGTCACTCTGAAAAGAAAAAACTCTCCGAGGCAAAAAAAAGAATATTTACCACTATCAGGTAAAGTTCACCCCGCCAGAGAACATAAAAAAGTAAACAACAAAGATTCCATCTTCAGCCCTGAATACACAGTTACTTCTACTACTGATGGCAATGGCCGGTTGTTGAAAAATGTAGAAGTTATATGCTGTTTCTGGGGGCGTTTCTGGACACGAACCTCACCCGCACCCAGCCCGTCGGGCGGCGACTATGCAAATGCCATACAGTTTATGCTAACAGGGACTTATCTTACAAAGATGAGTCAGTATCGCAGCATAGGAAAAGGCACTCTGGTTTATTGTGATTTTAATGACAGCAGTGACCCGGCTGACAATTACACAAATGCAGATGTGATAAATATGCTTAAAGACCGCTTTCAGCATAGTGGAATGCCGAACCCGGCTTCAGGGCACGACAGGTTTTATGCAGTTATAGTTCCTCCTGGTATCAGGAATTCCCTTCATCAATACGCCGGCGAACATGGAAGTTTTGATTACAACAGCACCAAGGCCTATTTTGCCTGGATTGGCAACACTGGTTCACTTACCGGTCACGATTCCGTTACCAAAGTATTTTCACACGAACTTGTAGAAGCCATGAGCGATCCGGATGTGGACAATACCCGGGCTAAAGGAATATTGGTAAATGGCAAAAAATCAGACGGCACTGCCGTAAACAATGATGAAATAGGCGATACCTGCAATGACCAATATGCTACTGTTGACAGCAACGGCGTTAGCTGCACCCTGCAAAGTTACTGGAGCAAGGAGGACAATGCCTGTGTTCTACCGGTAAACCCTCCAAAAAATTCGTCACTCGACATTGTGGCAGTGCGTAAAATACACAGCCGATCACTAGGCCTTGATTATATTGACAAGGTGAAAGCGCTGAGCAGTGGCTTTACATATTGGCTGCATCGTAGTGAAGTAGTTGATTTGATTTTATCCAACAACAACCGCTTTTTTGTAAATGGCGATGATGGTACACGCAGTGAAGTAATGGTTGAACACCATTATATAAAAACAAGGCCTGACTGGAGTAAAAGAGATAACCTCCTGTCGCTTCCAACATTTTAAATCATTTACAATACGGAAAAAGCCGAAAATCCGCCTAAAGAGTAGGCAAAAGAAAGTGCAGCGTCAGCACGATAATCCCTGACAAAAGGAATATGCCCGTAAAATCATCTGAAACAACTGCAACTGTTGAATATAAGCCCTGTTCCATTAAGCTACTGCCCGAGTCGAAATGGATTGATGCAGCAGCAAAAGCGGTTGAAATAAATCTATACAATGCTCCTGCAACTCATCAATTAATGCATGCCATGCCCGGATTTGTTATTCAGCCGGTACACCTTGCGCTTTTGACTACTAAATACTGGGGCAATGGCGGTGTTAAATTAACGGTAGGTTTCCTGGATAATCCTCCGTTAAATCTTCGACGACGAATTCTTAGTCATATGAATTCATGGGGGAAGTTTGCAAACATAACTTTTCACGCAACAAATACAAGTCCCCAAGTCCGTATCAGCCGTTCTACTCCGGCGCCAAATGACGGGTATTGGTCGTACCTGGGAACGGATATTCTGCATATCCCTGCCAATCAGCCAACCATGAACCTGGATAGTTTCACGATGAAAACACCGGATTCAGAATTCTTTCGCGTAGTGCGACACGAAACCGGGCATACACTTGGTTTCCCACACGAACATATGCGCACTGACATTATTAACAAAATAGATAAGGAAAAAGCAATTGCGTATTTTATGCGAACCCAAGGGTGGACAAGGCAGATGGTAATTGCGCAGGTTCTTACCGCGATCCCGAAGTCAGCATTAAATGCAACGGCATTGGCTGATCCGACATCAATTATGTGTTACGGGCTTCCGGGAACAATAATGAAAGATGGAAAACCCGTCCCCGGCGGAACTGATATTGACTTGCTGGATTCTCAATTTGTAGGGAAAATGTACCCTAAGAAAAAATAATCTTTGAATAACAAGGGTCATTCCAACTTTTGGTGAGTATTCCCTGATGTATGCCGGGCAAATCCAACTTATTCAGTATTATCCTGGGCGTGGCTCAAAGTTGCAATCCGGATAATGCTTTCAGTTTTGAACATGTTCAATATATTCATGTTTTTATCACTTAATCAATCGATTAGACTCATTTATAGAGGCTCAAAAACTCTGTACACTACGGTGAGTAGCATTTACCTTTCGCATTGCTGCTTCAATTAAGTCTTCGCTCGCATTTCAATATTTATTTATAAGCTCTGTTAAGCGATTACTTTGGTACAATCATTTTTCCAACTGGTATAAATGAATGGAATGTAAAATCCTATTGCTGTTGCATGAAAAATATGCGCAATTGCGTGTATACTGATATTGTGCGTAATACTGTTCATGTATTGACACTCCTTCTTAACTTTTATCTTAGTTATGTTTTTATAGAATTTTAATCAAATGATTTTTACCAACAAGACTATAACTTAACAATTAATTGAAATGGCAAAAGATAAATTCAGTACGGTTGTTATTGGAGCTGGTCAGGCAGGGCTGGCAGCAGGTTACTTTCTAAAAAAATTAAATGAAGATTTTATCATACTTGATCAAGTGCTTCAGGTTGGAGAATCATGGAGCCAAAGATGGGATTCCCTGAGACTTTTTACCCCATCCCAGTATGATGGTCTGCCAGGGTTCCCTTTTCCCGCAATTCGGGGCACATTTCCAACAAAAGATGATACGGCGGACTATATTTTAATTATGCGGCTAAATTTTCATTACCCGTTGAATTAAATACTAAAGTTATTGAATTACTTAAAACCTTTGAGTGTTATGAAATAATTACTTCAAAAGGCAGTCTGTTTTCAGATTTTGTTATTGTTACTACAGAAACAAATCCTAATGCCTATACTCCTGCATTTGCCAAAGAACTTGATAAAAAAATTGTCCAAATTCATTCATCAGAATATAAAAACCCAATACAATTTCCGGCCTTGTCAACTTTGGTTGTCGGAGCTGGAACATCAGGAGTAGAGATAGCCATTGAACTTTCAAAAAGCCGGGCTACCATGCTTTCAGGGCGGGCAACTCCACATATTCCTGATTTTATTTTTCGATATGCAGGTAGCCTTTATTGGTGGTTCGCTCACAATGTATTAACACTAAATACCCCGATTGGCCGCAAAGTCAAGCTTAAAATACACAGCAGTGGTGCACCATTAATTAGTGTTTCATTAAACGATGTAATAAAGGCTAAAATTGAGCATTTACCTCGACTGAAAGGGACACAGAATGGATTACCTCAACTTGAGGATGACCGGATCGTTTCAGTTGAATCAATTGTATGGGCAACCGGATATAAACCGGATTTTTTCTGGATAAAAATTGACATAACAGACGAAAATGGTTGGCCTGTTACCAAGCGAGGTATTTCTGAAAAGTCTAAAGGACTATATTTTACCGGTATGTTATTTCAATTTGGATTAACATCAGGACTTGTTGGCGGAGTCGGCAGAGATGCAGCCTTTGTTGTAAATCATCTTCATAAACAAAAAAAGCTGGTCTGAAATTTTGTAATTAGTATAGTATTATTCGTTAACAAATCAACAATAACGAATCGCTAACACCCTTTAAAATGCAGTAAAACGCCTTCTTTTACAAATATCCGTTAGCTGAAATTTAATTCAGAACTAAATTCAATAGATAAAAATTCAACTCTAATGAATTGATAAACATTTATTTACTTAAATAAAACTCTTATCTGATCAATTTTCTGTCTTGTTCAACTAAACTCATCTATTCATGCCAACTACAAATACTATTGAAGGATTAAAACGTGTAGTAGGAGTACCAGGTTTGACGCTTAACATTAATAACAGTACCATAGGTGCTGGCATTTTTACACTACCGGCAATTGTAAGTATTGAACTGGGAGTATTCGGTGTATTCAGCTATATATTTTGTGGTATAATGCTGACTTCGATTTTGCTTTGTTATGCAGAAATAGTATCCCGTGTTACAACCGCCGGTGGCAGTTATGCCTATGTAGAAACTGCATTTGGAGATTTTACCAGATATATAGTGATCTGGGTGTTCGTTTCTGGCTGGGGTATTTAAGGCGATGCTGTTCTAATAAATATTATTGCAGATTCAATTTCAGTTATTTTTCCTGTTTTCTCAAATCCATGGATACGAAGTTTATTGTTTTTTGTACTCTTTGGATTTATGGTATTGATAAATATACGCGACGCAAAACAAGGGGTTGGGTTTGTAAGATTGATCACCATCATTAGGTTATTATCGCTTTGGGGTATTATCATTTTCGGCTTCGGCCAGATTAATCCAGTCAATTTGCTTAGGGAACATTTACCATCACTCAACACATTTGACAACACTACCCTTGTTTTATTTTTTGCATTTGCTGGTTTTGAAACTGCACTTGGTGTAAGTGGTGAAATAAAAAATCCTAAACGCACTGTACCAATGGGTATTTTGCTGGGAGGGTTATTGATACTTATCATGTATTTGCTTCTTCAAGCAGTAGCACAAGGAGTATAAGGAACTCAAATGGAAACTGTAATGATGCCCCATTGGCAGCAGTTGCTGAAAGAATTGTAGGCTAAATTGGTGGCACTATGCTATTAGTTGCAGCTGCCATTTCCTGTTTTGGTTCTGTGAGTGGTGATGTATTGAATACACCCCGGGTTTAATTTGCCGGCGCCAGGGATGGACTGTTTCCTCAGTTCCTGTGGTAAGGTTCATCCAAAATTTGTAACTCCTAATTGAGCTATAACCTGCTACGCCGCATTGGTTTTTATTTTTCCAGTTTCCGGTGGATTTAAGCAACTGGCCATATTGGCAATTGCTGCCATACTGCTTGTTTACCTGATTTTTATTTTAGCTACAATTAAACTCAGAATGAAAAAGCAAGATGATACCACTGAAAAAACATTTAAAGTTCCTGGTGGATTGATCATTCCTTTTATCGGCATTGCAGCCATTATCTGGTTACTTATTAGTTTGAGTAAATGGGAAATTTTATCCACTACTATTTCCATTGCCGTAATATGTGTAATCTATTTTGTATTGAGCTGAATGAAAAAAATAAAATAAATTACAATCTTTGAATATCAAGTCAAATTAAATATTTCACCTGTAGCCGTATTTTAGAACTTAACACACGTTGTGTATTGAAATTGCATTATGCCTAACCATGTTCATATGATCGTTCAGGCAGTAAACAAAGTCACAATATCAGAAATATTGCGCGATTTAAAAAAATTTCTTTCCATGGCCATCGTGAAAAAACTGGAAGTTGAAAAGCACTCAATGCTTGAAGTTGTATTGCTAAGTGCATGGTAATTGAAAATGGATTATACAGTCTCGCGTCAGCCAAGATGTCCTTTTGTTCGTCATCCCGTCAATTTTAATTTAAAAAAAATTGTCAACAAAAATGAGATTGTCAAAAGAATTCAGCCTTATACTGATATTAAAGTTTTGACATATTGTGTTGGAACATTTGAACAAGTTTTAAATAAAATGGTTATTAACTTTTGTACATACACTAATTATTCGGACTTCGTAATTAAAATTCGTCAAAATTGGATTGTCAACTTTCTGTTATAAATAAGAGTTAAATAAACATTTATAAGATGAAACAGATATCAATATTGTTTACAGGAATATTTTTCCTGTTTGGCTTTTTGGCCAAGGGACAAAACCTTGACGAAAATCTGAAATTTCTTCAGGAACATACTATCTCTGTAAAAGCAAAAAAAACAGAGTACCGGCAGACTTTCAGTCATGATCCGGACAATCCTTATTTACTCACTATTTCCATTACCGACTCAGACCGCAGCAAGGAAAAAGTTTCAACCGTAAATGCAATGGATCTGAACCCTTATAGGGTAAAATTTGACGCTGAAAAGGAATTGGTAAAAATAACGGCAGAGGTTAAAACCGGGAAGAACTTGGTGAAAATTGTTGAAGGGGGTGAAATTAAAAATTATGACAATGAACTAATGTTTTATGCAAACGGCATTGAGGAAGCGCGGCAACTAACTGATGCGCTTAAGGGAATCGTGGAAGAAGCCAATAAACATTCAACTGAAATATTAAATGTCAGTAAAGACAAACAAACCTTGCTGAATGATATTGGAGCAGGAATTACTAATGTGATTATCAATGAAAAATCGTACAAGCAAAGCTTTACTCATGACGATAAAAATAGCAACATTATTTCCGTTGTAACGAACAATTCTGAAGGAAACAATGTGGAGCAATACAGGATGAATGCCGCGGACTTAAATATACACAAAGTGGATTTTATAACCAAACGAAATGAAGTCCTTATTTCGCTGGAAACAAAAACCGGCCGGAAATTAATTGCCTATACAAAAAACGGGGAGATTGGAAATTACACGAATAATCTTCTCTTAATGGTTCCAACAATAGAGCAGGGCCGGATGTTGAAAGCGCAACTTGAAGCTTTTATTTCCCTGGCTGAAAAAGAGGAAACCGTGGATTATTCGAAGTATTCGTTTGAACAATGCGAGAGTATTTTAAAAAATAAGATCGGGGAAGTTGTCATTAACCATGATGCATACAAACAAAAATTCAGTCCCAATCCGGAAAATAATCTCATGTTTTCGCTGAGTGTCGAAAATGTTTCGGATGGAGTTAATTACGAATATTCTGTTAATGCAGGAGATCTGGGGAAAATACCCGCCGGGTTTGACACCAAAGGTAATTCAGTATTTGTGTATTTAAAAACTGCAGGAGGCCGGAATCTCGTAAAAGTAAGAAAGAACAACGAAAATTCAAATTACGAAGATAATTTGTCAGTACTGGCTTCTGATATTGAAACAGCCCGTGAACTCTCAGGGGTATTTACCCGATTGGATGAACTGGCTTCCAAAAAGATGGAAAGTAATGTTGATTTTTCGAATGAATCCCAGGCCGAAAGCTATGCTTTAAAAACAATTGACAAAGTAACAATCAATACCGATACCTATATACAGTCGCTCGAAAAAGACAAAACCAATACCTGCTTGTTGACTTATCATTTTAGCGATGTCAGTAAAAACAATAAGTACGATTATCTATTTAATCTAAAGGATGTTGATGCCAATAAAATCCGTTTTGAAACCAAAGGAAATGCTGTAATTCTGAATATTGAAATAAAGGGGCAAAATAAGCTGATCCAAGTGTTTAAGGATGGAGGCTCCGATAATTACGTTAATAAAATTCAATTGAAAGCCGCCAGTATTGATCAGGGCCGGAAACTGGAAACCGCTTTACGCATGATGGCCGAGTTGTGTGCCAAAAAGTAAACAGAGCTCTCTTGGCTGGTGCGTGTCTCCTGACGCTTGACAAGGAATCCCCGGCTGGCAGACTTCTCCCGGCTGACACGCGTCTCACGTTAAATGGAGGCACAGTTTTGGTTTATACCCATAGAATAACTCGCTAGATGTCGTTAGTGTTCCATCAAAAAAAATACACTAATGCTATCCGCAGTTTATTCGCCTGGAAACGTGGCTTATAAGATAGATTTGTTATTTGCTACGCCCCGGTTGTCAATAATAATCCATAAGAAAAATTATTTGTTTTCCTGAGCCTGCGAAAAGGATACTGAGCTATTTTCTATTTTTAAGTAGTGCATCGCCCAAAGTATCAAAGCAAAGGGTTTTGGCATAATTTATTGGTATTATTTTGTTACGGATGAACATTTTAAAATTTTCCATGTTTTCTCTCATTATCAAACGATTAGTCTTAACTCTATAGGCTTTTAAAAACTCTGCACGGCACGGTTAATAGATATCTCGTTCTGCTTTTCTGTTAAAATCAGCACTTCATTCTTATTTGAACTACAGATTTTATTCCCGAACCAATAATTTTAATTCGTACTGGATTTTTAATACCTGTACAATTGAACGGAATGTAAAACCAGAATGCTTATGTATAAAGAATATGTGCAATTGCATATATCCTGATGTTAGTGACTATTCAATGTGAAGTGAGAAGTATTTATATAAACAATAAAAAATGACAACATTATGGTTACAAGAATTCAAAAGGAAAAAGCTGAACAGTTCCTGAAATTTCATAATGACAAAGAAATGCTGGTTCTGTTAAACTCGTGGGACATTGCAAGTTCTAAAATAATAGAAGCGAGTGGTTATAAAGCAATCGCAACAACAAGTATGGGAATAGCTGCCTCTTTTGGCTATCCTGACTGCCAGGTAATACAGTTGTCAGATATGATAGAAGTGATAACGGGAATTGTAAATAATGTAAAAGCACCGGTAAGTGTGGACATAGAAGCCGGCTATGGAAATAATTTAAATGAAATAATTGATTCTGTTAAAAAGATAATTGCAACCGGGATTGTTGGAATAAACATTGAAGACAGTATTGATTTAAATCCAATATTAATTGACGAAATGGAATTTTGTGAAAGAATATCAGCAATTCGTGCATTATCAGATTCACTGGGTTTTCATTTGATAATTAATGCAAGAACAGATGCATTCTATACCTCGGCAGGTTCACAACAGGAAAAATTATCTGAATCCGTTAAACGTGGCAATAAATACCGGGAAGCCGGTGCAGACTGCATTTTTGTAATGCCTGTATGGGAAAAAGAAACAATTGCAACATTGGTTAAGGAAATTAACGCTCCAATTAATATTCTTTCGAATCCTGGAATTGGAACAGGAATACTCCCCCCATCCGTACGTGAACTGCAGGATTTAGGTGTTGCCCGTTTAAGTCTTGGTTCGGGTTTGATGAAAGCTACTCTGGCAATAATTAAAAAAGTTGCAGATGAACTTTCTGAAAAAGGCACTTACACTATTTTAATGGATACTTTAACACCTCTTCCTGATGCTGCAATAGCCTATAAAATGGCAATAGGGTTAAACAAATGAAGAACTGCCACTAAAAAAATGGTTACGTAATTCGGGGGTCTGGTGAATTGCAAAGGGCAACACTCTAATTGATGCATCTGCTATTTTGATACGATAACTCTACGAAACCCTCGCTGCGCATACACTCGACCGTTAGCAGCACCCGTATGAACCGACCATGCTACAATTAACGTGAGAACAACAGACAAATAAAATACTAAAATGACAGAAAAATCAAACAAATGGAAAAAAGGAAGAGGTAAATCAGGTATTCTTCATCCATTGCTTGGAAGTTGGGTAGCCACTGCAGATACTGAAATGGGAAAAATGAGATGCACAAGGACATTTACTAAAGTGCTTAACGGCAATTATATCCAATTAAACGCAAAGTGGGAGTTCAATACAAAGGTTTACGAAGAAGTTGCTATAATTGGACCTGACAATGGCAAAATTTCATTTTGGTCATTTACATCTGACGGGAAAAAATCGCAAGGACAAATATCAGACGGCACAGATGTTCATCCCGATGCAATTTGTTTTGAAGCACAGATGACAGCAGGTCTTGCCCGAATGATTTATTGGACTGATGAAGAAGGAGGTTTTTACTGGGCGGTAGAATCAAAAAACAAGAAAGGCTGGAATCGTTTTACCGAACATCATTACAAGCGAAAAGGCGACAACGAAAAGGAACTGCACCTGAATAATTTATAAACCCAATGACTAAAAACGGCATGCTGCTATCTCAGGTTTTGTGTCAGCAGTTTTGATTTTGGTAATAATTAGAACCTGTCTATGAATTTTATCAATCATTTTACCCCTCACTGAACCGGATGCAGATTTATTAAATTTCAGCAAATGTTAATTTGAAACATGTTTGTACATTTGCTTGTTATCAATACAAAACTATGCGCACCGGCGCCGAATTATCACGCATTACCAGAATGCTCATTCACTACGATTCAAAATTAATGAACGCCTACCCTATCGATCTCCGTATTAATAACATGGTAGAAAACGACAAGCAATTAATCCGGCCTATTGGCAATAAAGTGTTAAGCGAAAATGACAAAACAGTAAGGCAAACTTTAAATACAAGCGTCTGGTTTCATAATAAAAAACACCCATCCTCAAATGAACCACTTTCAGCCATGGCAGAAAGATCAGAACTAAACATAGACGAAGACAAATAATTATAAAAGTAAAAGTCTTTTAAATTATTATAAATTCATTAATGCTGACGCCTATATTTAGCCAATCATCTTTATATTTTTCAATCATGGCGTTTAATACATCTAATCTTTTACTATATTTACAATGCTATTAATCACTGCTAAAGTATAGTACATAAACCAGATTGCAAATGGATAAATTGTCAGATTAACCAAACAAAATTTCATTTTAGTTTCCTTTGGTATTCTTTATACTTTATTCAAACTATATTACCTGAATGATAACACCAAGATGGTGGTTTTTCAATAGTTGGGGAAAATTAAAACCGAGACTTAAAACGTAAAATTAACGAGATATGGAAAATCAAATTAAAATCTGTCAAAGCTGCGGAATACCGCTTGATAAAGACCAGAATACTATGGGGACAAATGATGATGATAACAAGAATGATAAATATTGTGGTTTTTGTTTTAAGGATGGGAAATTTACAGACGAAGGGATTAGCCTTCATGAAAAAATAGAGAAAAACATTCAGATTGCTGTAATGAAAATGAATATCCCTGAAAGCAAAGCCAGAGAAATGGCGGAAAATTTATTGCCAAAACTGGAGCGATGGAAAACTTAAGTCAATAATCATCCGGACAAGACGATAAGACTGAGAAATCTAACAGGTCAGACCGACACCGAAGCCACTCAACTAAACTTTGATAGTTCCTGACAACTGTGTTAACAAGTAACATCTGGCTAAAAATATTCATTCGAAATTTAATAAACAATAGTATGGAAATTCTATCAGTAGAAGCAATTGAAATTCTCGATTCAAGGGGTAATCCCACAATAGAAGTTGATCTGGAGCTCGAAGACGGCACCATGGCTCGTGCCATGGTTCCCAGTGGCGCATCCACCGGTGAGCGCGAAGCCTGTGAACTGCGTGATGGTGACAAAAAACGTTACGGTGGCAAAGGTGTATTGAAAGCCGTTGAAAATGTGAACAAAATTATCGCTCCCGCTATTGTTGGCAAAAGCTTCCTCAGCCAGCGCGAACTCGATTACCTGATGATCGAAATGGACGGTACACCCAACAAAGCAAAGTTTGGGGCCAATGCCATACTCGGCGTATCAATGGCTTATGCAAGGGCCGAGGCCTTAAGCGCAGGCATTCCGCTGTACCAGTATCTAGGCGGTTCCAATGCCTATTTATTACCGGTTCCATGTATGAATATTATCAATGGCGGCAAACATGCTGATAATAATGTGGATTTCCAGGAATTTATGATCGCGCCTCATGGAGCATCTTCGTTTACCGAAGCCATCAGGATGGGTGTGGAAGTTTTTCATACGCTAAAGGGCGTGCTGAAATCAAAAGGATATAGCACCGGTGTTGGCGATGAAGGTGGTTTTGCCCCTGACCTCAAAAGCAACGAAGAAGCAGTTGAAGTCATTCTGGAAGCCATAACCAAAGCAGGCTACAAACCGGGTTCAGAAGTGAGCATCTGTCTCGACCCTGCGGCCAGCGAACTTTGGGAAGATGGTAAATATAAAATGTTTAAGAGTACAGGGAAATTCATGACCAGCGATGATATGGTTAAACTATGGGCAAATTGGGCAAATCAATATCCTATCGTACTCCTCGAAGATGGTCTGGCCGAAAATGACTGGAACGGATGGCAAAATCTGACAAAAACTCTTGGTAAGAAAATAGAAATTGTTGGCGACGACTTATTCTGTACAAACAAAAAAATCCTTGCCGAAGGAATCGAAAAAGGCGTAGCTAACTCCGTACTGATCAAACTCAACCAGATTGGAACTGTCACCGAAACACTTGAAACTATTGAGCTGGCTTTTAAAAACTCGTACAATTGTTTTGTATCCCATCGATCTGGTGAAACCATCGACAGTTTTATTGCCGATTTAACTGTTGCTGTTAATGCCGGTCACCTCAAAACCGGTAGTGGCTGTCGTGGCGAAAGGGTTGAAAAATTCAACCAGCTAATGCGCATCGAACACGAACTAGGTAAGGCATCGCGTTTTGCAGGGAAAAGTGCGTTTAAAAATGCATGATAACAAGTTGAATAAGTAGCAGATCTATAATCTGTTTTTCATTAAGTAATATATTCGGGAGAGTTTTCCCACTTCGGGGGTTTGTAACCGCCGAAGCGTTAACTAAATGGCATCATTCGACTTTTAATAAGCATATCATATGCAACAAATACGGATCAATCCTGTTACATAAATAACAATAAAATCTTATGAAAAATATATCAGTAAAAATACACGATGTAAAAACGGTTGATGAACTGGATGGTTCATGGACTAATAATGACTTAACAGAGCTTTTACGAAGATTCGATTTCCCGGATGCCGGTAATGTAAAGGAAAATGAATTAATGGACTTTCTGTGTATGGCCATTACTGACTTTGAGCCCAGCGAGGCAGCGACCATAATTCTTGATTACAAACTTTCGGATGTATTAAATGAAGGGCAAATAGATAATATGTCGCACGAAATGCTGAGAGAAAAGGTTTCTGAAAATTATTCTGATATCTATATCCACAAAATCTTATTCTCCATTAATCAATTACTTTACAAAGCCTACAATGGAAAGTTTCCACATACCAGGGCTACTGTAGTAGAATTGGAAATGAGGGCAGATTCTGATGATGAAACGGAAATTACAAAAGCAATAGCATTACAGGCCCTGCGGACAGGTCTTTCAGAAAGCAACTTAATAATCAGGCTATCTGGTGAGCAACTGGAAGGCAATGCTGCGTTTCCGGAAGCAGAAGGAATACTTTGGGATTTTCAAAATAAAGGGGACTCTCAATATCAGATGATAACTTCGGGAAAATGGATAAAAAATGATGATTTTATAAAACCTGAATATGAATGCACGGTAAACCCGTTCGTTGAAGAAACCGAAGCAGAATAGATGTCGGAAAACTAACAAAACATCCGTCAAAAAAAAGGATTCAGCTTCTGTCATAATTTTAGAAGAAAACCGCTTTGATACAAATCGGATGCTTTGAACTCTTTTATAAATTGCAATTATGCAATGTCACTCAGGAAGCATAAGGATATTTGTCCTTATGTTCTATGCTTTTCCGGATCAATTTAAATCAATAGTGTGGTATATTCCATTTTACAATTGTAACCATTTATTATGCAAATCGTCTACTAACAGAATTCTGGTAAACACAACTGGTTTTCGAAAAACGATAAATGTCACTCTGGCGCGTCATACTTTGCATTATTTTCCCGCCGCTGGCCGTAATTGGTAAAGGTTGCGGCTCAGTCATAATCGTATTTATCCTTACCCTCTGTGGTTGGATACCAGGTGTATTTGGAGCATTGATTATTTGTAATAAAAGTAGATGTTGATGCCTGTCCTGGTTTCTCCGATGTTCTGATTCCCTTCTTTAATATACATTGTAAGCATTCGGCAATTCCTTTCTTCTGCTCACAGGTATATGCTGATTTTATTCCTTTTTGTAAGTCGCCACC
>JBBQGD010000029.1:0-24932 GCA_038322655.1 Bacteroidales bacterium
TTTATATTTCTATTTATATTTCTATTTATATTTCTATTTATATTTATTTCTATTTATTTCTATTTATTTCTATTTATTTCTATTTATTTCTATTTATTTCTATTTATTTCAATGTATTTCAAATTCTTGAGTTAGTTCCAGTTTGTGCCATTGCTAAATAATAATAGTCTATTCACTATTCACTACTTTCCAGCGCCACATTTTCGCCAGATATAATATACAGGTACTCCGCTTATAACAATAATTAATCCGGGCCAGGTATAGGCCGGCTTGTAGATTAACAAAACAAACATTACCAATGATGCTGCTGCCATATAAACAACAGGTACAACCGGGTATCCAAAAGTTTTATATGGTCTTTCAGCATCTGGAAATTTCCGGCGTAACACAAATATTCCTGCTATCGTCAGGACATAAAAAATCAATACTGCAAATACCACATAATCGAGAAGATTTGAATATGTTCCCGACAAACAAAGCAACGAAGCCCATATTGCCTGAACTTTTAACCCAACTGCAGGTACGGCATTCTTATTCAGTGTTCCTGCTTTCTTAAAGAACAGGTTATCCTTAGCCATTGCGTAATAAACCCTGGCTCCTGAAAGGATCAATCCATTGTTACAACCAAATGTTGATATTACTACAAAAGCCGCCATTAACATTGCGGCCATGGAACCAAATAAACCGTACATAGCAGCTGTTCCCAGGCGGTCGTTCACCGCATGTTGAATGCCTCTTTCGAAAACACCGGCTCCATCCGGAAGTCCGCGAAGCGGAAGTGCATTCAGGTAAGCCATGTTAGCCAGCATGTAAAGGATAGTAACCAGAGTAACGCCAACCACAAGACTAAGAGGAATATTTCGCTTGGGATTTTTCACTTCGGCAGCTGCGAAAGTAATATTGTTCCATGCATCGGAAGAAAATAAAGAACCAACCATTGCAACACCAATAGCAGCTACAAGGGCAAATCCGGCCAATGCATTTCCATCAAGTGCAACAGGCTCCCAGAAATAACTCTTATTGACCGCAAAAGCTTCCGGGTTTCGGGCAAAGAACAACCCGAGAATAATAAAGCCTATCAGTAGCCCGACTTTCAGGAAAGTAAAGACATTTTGCACCCATTTGCCGTTGCGGATTCCAAGTAAATTATTGATTGTCAGAACTACTATCATTATAATAGCTAAAAGATGAACTGTACTTATTTTCAAAAATCCTGCCTCAAACAACATATGACTTTCTGAAAACCAGGGCACCAGCACGCCCACAAATTTAGCAAAAGCCATAGCTACAGCAGCAATTGTTCCGGTTTGAATTACCGTAAAAAAAGTCCATCCATACAAAAACCCGGTTAATGGATTGAAAGCTTCGCGCAGGTAAACATACTGACCTCCGGCTTTAGGCATCATGGCTGCAAGTTCCCCATAACTGAGAGCAGCAAAAATGGTCATTATTCCTGTTATAAGCCAAACCATAAGCATCCAGCCAGGAGCTCCAACATTGCGGGCAATATCGGCACTTACTATAAAGATACCCGATCCGATCATAGAACCTGCTACCAGTGCTGTTGAATCAATAAAGCCTAAGCTTTTTCTGAATTCTGATTTTTCAACTTCCATAGTAGTTTGGGTTATTCTTTAAAGTTAGTGTTGGTATCCGGGTCACTTGGGGTTTGGCAATTTGCATGAGTATAAAAAAATAAGGGCAAGGTAAATGATGATTGATTCGGCCTAAATCGCAAATATAAGCGCCTGGGCCTGCATTTTGATTATCATTTTAGTTAATCGATAAAACAATTGAGCTTTTGCAAAATTTTAAATCCTGTTTTCCCGCACCCTTTTACGATAAGCGTAAAAAACAGTTAACCCAATCAGCAGAAAAATTGAGTTCAGAAGCAGTCGTGATATATCGACAAAGAATACCTTGTTGATTTTACCCCCTGTAAACAAAACTTCACCAGTTGTAACAGGGTCGCCGATTTTAACCGACAGCTGGTTTTTCTTTTTGTATTCGTAAGATGAGGATAGTTTATCTGCAGATGTTGTATCCGTTACCCTGATGTAGCTCCTGTTTCTCAATACATAAACAGAATCAACAACCCCTGAATTTTCAGAATAAAAAGCATCGCTGAAATATGTATGGTTAGGACCAATATTACTGTGGAACATTTGTCCTAAAATACTTTCAGGATGTAATTCCCAGCCACGGAAACTAATCTTGCTCCAGTCATCATTGGCCGGCCTTACAAGTGATCCGAAGAAAACAGCTATCAGCATTATAGGGGTGACAAATTTAAGAATGAACTTATAGATATTCGGAATTTTAATATCGGAACCAGAGGTAAGCTCAACCCATCCTTTTTTCAATCCGAACACCCATGAGAATAAAATAATTTCGAGCATGGCAAATACTACAAGTGAAACCGTCCCCGCCCAATAGTCATATTCGTCAAAAACTCCTTCCTGGAAGAAAAAGACAGTTGGCAGCCCAAGAACCAGAACAGCCACTCCAAATCCTATGGCAGAACGCCCCCGGCGCCAGTTAAATTCATCCATCAGAAACGACATAAATGGTGTGCCCATGGCGAGAGAACTGGTTATACCGGCAAAAAACAACAAACCAAAGAATGTAACACCTGCCAGCATTGATAAGATCGGGCCCCATTGTTCAAACAAGAATGGCATTATCCTGAAACCAAGACCAAGTCCGCCAAGCTGAGTAAGTTCCAATACTTTATCAAGTCCAAAATATCCTATTGAAATCGGGATTATAATGGCACTTCCAAGTACAACTTCTACAAATTCATTCATCCATCCGGCCGACATGGAATTTAAAACTATATCATCCTTTTTCTTCACATAGGATGCATAACACTGAACCGAGCCTTGCCCGAGTGAGAGTGTAAAAAAGATCTGTCCGGCAGCGGCCAGCCAGACCTTGGGATTGAGCAACGAATCATATTGCGGATTCCATAGGAAATTCAGTCCTACAGTACCATCAAATAAAGCACCCTGATGACCTGCCCTGAGCGTTACTCCACGGATCGCAAGGAAAATACCAAATAATATCAGCAGAGGCATCATGATTTTTGCTGCCTTTTCAACACCTCCGCTCAAGCCTTTACTCAATATCCACACATTCAAAGCCAGGCATAAAACAAAAAAGACAACAGCTTCGTATGGAACACCGGTGGTACTCGTTCGAATGTCAAGGTAATTGGTGAAAAAATCGGAAACTCCGTGTTGCGACAGGCCATTAAAGGTCCCGACGGCTGAATGGATGGTATAGGAAAGTGTCCAGCTTTCAATATAACAATAATATGCTGCAATCGACAGGTTCGAAAAAATCCCGAATACCCCTATATATTTCCATATCCACTTGTTATTCATTTTATGGAATGCGAAGGGTGTGGTATGATGACCAAACTGACCACCAAACCTGCCAATCGACCATTCAACAAACAATAGAGGTATTCCCATTAAAAGGAAACTTACCAGATAAGGTATAATAAAAGCGCCTCCGCCGTTTTGAACCGCCTGCATCGGGAAACGCAGAAAATTTCCAAGTCCTACCGCATTGCCAGCCATGGCAAGAATTAATCCTACCCTCGATCCCCATGCTTCGTTGTTTGTAGCCATATTTGGTTAATGATTAATTAATAAATAGTAAATGTTTGGTCTGTAAATAGTTGTATCATTTTCAGCAGCGAGTTAAGGCCCCAAATCTCTGCTTATTTTAATAAATCATTTCCGATCCGGCAATGAAGGCATTTTCTGGAATCGCAATAATTTGCTTTCAATTCGAGCAACGCCTGTGTTGAAGCTGCATTAGAAACATCCATCCCTAATCCGGCCCATTTGCGTATTACTGAATTATCCTCACCTTTTAGTTGCATCAGCAGATCGATAGGCTTTTCAGTAATTCCGGAATCACTTTTACGACGGCCATAAGCTAATAAAATGGGAGCAACCAGATTAATTAACACCAGGTCAATGGCTGATTGTCCCAACGTTTTTTTTCTCGGAACCGATAGTTTTTCGAAGGTATAATGTGTATTCCAGTATTCCGACGATTCGGCACCAAAAAGTTTCCGGTAAGTAATTATATCATTCGAATTGAATAATTCACTGATAATTGAACCTGAGTGGTGTATAATCGATGCAAACTGCGCCAGACGCAAAGTTGGGAAATTACCCGGATGCAAGCGCATAAATCTCCACAGATGCGCATCAATCGGAGAAAGGTTAAACTTTACCCTGAGAAATTCATATTCCTTTTTTAATTTTTGCGGATAATCATCGGTGAATGTATTTCCAAGTAGTCCGGCCTGACCGAATACCATTGCTTCAACCTGAAAAAGATTGTCGGCATGTTTCGCCAGAAACTGATAGGGCAGCGATTGAGCCAGCATCTCGAAGGCCTGATTATTAAGCTTAAATCCCATATTCCTTGCAAGCAACCTGTAAAAAGTCTGGGCCCAATCATTATTGGTAAGTGAAAGTATATGCTCTACCTGTAATGCTTTACGCTCGAGGCGCTCAACCAGAACCCTGTCGAGCCAGGAATTCAGAACGAACTTATCCACACCCGATATCATGGTATCGCAGGGAATCCATTTATCCGAAGCCATGAACCGGAGATAGTTTTTCCAGGAATTTTCATTGTACTTCCCATCAAGTTCAAGGGTAGGAATTGAAGATCCGTTGTTGCGAAAAACCGGGATATCATCACGCCAAACCACATGCAGAATAACGTTATCGTAACTCAGATCCTGCTGGTGTTTATGCCGTTTCCAGTCGGATGACTGTATATGAATTTCAATATTGCCTGCCCAAAGGGTCTCCCCTATCCTGATTCTTGCATTAAAGAAATCTGGTCCTGAATCTTTATTATGCATGCCCGGATGAATAACTTCCATATGCTCACCTGTTTGCAGAACAAGGTTAGGATTATACAAACGGTATTGCCATATATAATGCAGGAATTCCTCAGTCATGATACAAATATATGAGAAAAACAAAACCCGATCCCTATTTTATTTTCGGGTATTGCCAAATTATATGTTCAGTTAGTTCAAATGTAATTCTATCAATATGCTATGCCCCGAGAAGTTCAGAGAAATTCAGATATAAGACCAATATTTTTTACCCGAACTGAAGAATCTTACTTTTCAACAAGCAGTAACCCTTCTCTACTCAGAAAATGTGTAAAACAGAATACTCTTAATTTTATATAATCCCATTGATCTCAGGTTTTATTTACTGGCAATGATTTGCCTTCAGGTAAACTTTACCAAATTTATATAAACTTGTAAGAAGAAGTGTGCTTCAAAAACCAATAATATGTTATCATTGAAAGTATATTACATTGTTAACAAATAGAATTATAAACACTTACACAATTTAAGAAGAATTAAATGTTATAATATTGTTAATATCTCATTTAGTCGTTATCTTTGCACCTATATAGATCATCATTAAGTACCATAATAGTGTATGGAAGATTTGAGTGACCTGGTAAAAGGACTTGATATTAAAAGCAGGCAACTTGCGCTCAGATACAAAAAGATTAAGGCTGACTTTGACCAACTTCAAAAAAAGCACATTGAAACAGCAAACATAATAATTCAACAAAGGCAATCAATACTTGAACTGGAAAAACAAATACAAATACTAACAATAGCTAAATCAATCCCAACCGGCAAGGAATCAACCAAAGCCAAAAAGAAGATAAATGAATTACTGCGGGAACTTGATACATGCATTGATCTTTTAAACAATAAAACAATATAACAGCCTATGGCAGACGAATTACCAATCAACATTACTATAGCAGGAAGGCCCTATAGGCTCACCGTTAATCGTAATGAGGAGGAAACCATTCGTAAAGCTGCGAAACATATTGAGGGACAAATGAGTCATTATGCAGGGAACTTTAAATACAGCGATAAACAGGATTTATTGGCAATGGTAGTATTACATTTTGCTACCTTGGCTATTAATAATCAGGAGGAAGTATCATTTATAACTAAAAGTTTGTCTCCTACACTCGCTGGCATTGACGGCATATTGACTGAAGCTTTAAAAGACTGATGCACAACGTTCTTTGAAAATACAAAAATAAAACCCGCGTTAATTCAATCCGTTTGGAAACTCAACATATTTACAATCGGGCGAAGCTATTGAAATAACAGGACAGGCCTTACCTTATGCCCCCGGGTATAAGGATTCTCTTAGGGGAACATTGGAAGTCCGACGATTTCAGGCAGCCTAATCTTGTCGTTTTGGGGTTTCCCGAAATGCATGAATTAATCGCGGGTTTTTCTTTTATCTCTTTTCTTATCCTTGCCCGGTTATATGTTTAACCCTCATAACCAATACGAAATGGGCAATACTATACTAGCTGTGATTGCAGCTATAGTAGGGTTAGCTGCAGGACTCGCTCTGGCAACTACTTTACTACGTAAGTCGATCGAAAAAAAGAGCATCCACTTACTGCAGGACGCTGAAGAGAAGGCGGAAATGATCAAAAAAGAGAAGATGCTCCAGGCAAAGGAGAAATTCCTTCAACTCAAAACAGATCACGAAAACATGACTCAGGAAAAAAACAACCTGATCGCAAAAAACGAAAACCGTCAGAAACAACGCGAGCAACAACTCAACCAACGTCACGAAGAAATTCAAAAAAAGCATGAAGAAGTTCAGAAGCATCTCAAAGAGTTAAATGAAACAAAAGTAAATCTCGATCAGCAAAAAGACATAATAGCCCGCAAACAACAGGAAATCGATAAAGCTCATAAGCAATATATCGAACAACTGGAAATCATTTCGGGATTTACTGCTGATGAAGCCAAGAATCAACTGGTTGAAAACCTGAAAGATGAAGCCCGTACACAAGCAATGGCCTCCATCAACGACATTATTGACGAAGCCAAACTAAGAGCTAACAACGAAGCTAAAAAGATTATTGTTGAAACAATACAGCGTACAGCTGCTGAACAGACTATTGAAAATACCGTTTCCGTTTTTAATATCGAAAGCGAAGAAATAAAAGGCCGTATCATTGGCCGTGAAGGTCGCAATATCCGCGCCCTGGAAGCTCTTACCGGCATTGAAATCATTATAGACGATTCACCGGATGCAATAATCCTTTCCGGTTTTGATCCGGTTCGCAGGGAAATTGCCCGGCTCTCATTACATAAACTTGTTACTGACGGACGTATTCACCCTGCACGTATCGAAGAAGTTGTAGCCAAGACTAAAAAACAGGTTGAGCAGGAAATTATCGAAGCAGGTAAACGTACAACTATTGATTTGGGTATACACGGCCTACATCCTGAACTAGTCAGGTTGATCGGCAGGATGAAATATCGTTCATCATACGGGCAAAATCTGCTCCAGCATTCACGCGAAGTGGCTAACCTTTGTGCCACCATGGCTGCAGAACTTGGCTTAAATGTTAAGAAAGCAAAACGCGCCGGACTTTTGCACGATATTGGAAAAGTAGCAGAAAACGATGCCGAATTGCCTCATGCCATCCTCGGCATGAAGATAGCCAAAGAATACAAAGAACAGCCGGATATCTGCAATGCGATCGGGGCCCATCACGATGAAATTGAAATGGAAACGCTGATAGCTCCTATAGTGCAGGTTTGCGATGCGATTTCCGGTGCCAGACCTGGTGCCCGCCGTGAGGTTGTTGAAGCTTACATTCAACGGCTTAACAAACTTGAAGAGCTTGCCCTCTCCTACCCGGGTGTTGTTAAAACCTATGCCATACAGGCTGGTCGCGAATTACGCGTTATTGTGGGTGCTGATAAGGTTTCGGATGAAGAATCAAACCAGATAGCTTTTGACCTTTCCCGTAAGATTCAGGAAGAGATGACTTATCCCGGACAAATAAAAATTACCGTTATCCGCGAAACAAGGGCAATAAGTTTCGCTAAATAATTAGATCTGATTTCAGGAAAGGAGTTCTTGTAAAAAGGGCTCCTTTTTTCTTTTAAGGAAAATTTTTAATATTAATAAAATGATTTACGAACAAGGATCAACGAATGTTGATCTATGATTTTCTTACTATGATTTTTACTTCTGAAATCTTAAATCGTTAATCCTTGCTCTCAAATCAAAAAAAAAGCGAAATTTAAAGAAAGCTCATCTCCATGGATACCAACCAGCTAAACCTCTTCAAAAAGCTACTTCCCGGCCTGTTGCCCATATTTGTATTCATACTTGTTGATGAGTTCTGGTCGACAGAAGCAGGACTTATAGTTGCAGTGGTTTTTGGAGTAGGCCAGCTTGCATACGTATTCATGCGTGAAAGGCGCTTCGACAGGTTTGTATTTTTTGATACCGCTTTATTAGTTGCACTAGGTGGAATTTCAATCATGCTGAAAGATGATATATTTTTTAAACTTAAACCAGCTTTAATTAACCTTATATTTTGTGCCGTTCTTGGATTTTCTGCCTTCAGCAGTAAGAACCTTCTGATGATTTACACCCAGCGCTATATGGGTGACATGAAGATGCCTGCCGGAGCTGAAAAAGCCATGCAAAAAACCATGAAAATTCTTTTCTGGATGATGCTGGCCTATACTTTTTTGATCGTGTATTCGTCTTTTTATATGAGTAAGGAAGCGTGGGCTTTTATAAGCGGCGGACTGTTGTATATTCTTTTCGGAATATTTTTTGCATGGCAATATCTTTCTACTAAAATTAAATCTAAATCAGTAAAAAATGAAGAATGGCTCCCGCTGGTTGATGAAAAAGGCAATGTTACCGGCAGGGCAACACGCAGAGAAGTCCATTCCGGGCCTGGAAAACTTCACCCCGTTATACATTTGCATCTATTCAACAGTAAAGGCGATATCTATTTGCAAAAACGAAGTTTAAAGAAAGATACACAAGCCGGTAAATGGGATACTTCGGTTGGCGGACATGTTGACCTTGGTGAGACAATCGAACATGCATTGCTGCGTGAAACACGGGAAGAACTGAACATCACAGGTATTCAGCCTGTACTTCTGGCTCAATATAAATGGGAAACAAATATTGAATCGGAACTGGTATTCAGTTTCAGGGCACTTTATAATGCAATCCCTGTTTTCAATAAACAGGAAATTGATGAGGGCAGGTTCTGGACTATTGATGAAATAAGAAAAAACATTGGAAACGGGACTTTTACCCCTAACTTTGAAAACGAATTTCCGGTGTTAATTAAAGCTATTAGGCGAGGATAAATGGCTTAATTTCCGAAGACCATGCCCGGAAGTACTTGAATTTCAGTATATATTTTTTTCCCACAGTATGTAGCGTTTCAGGGCATCAGGGCTCCAACTTCCGATTTCGGACTTCCACCTTCGGTCTTCAAACTTCGGTCTCCCGTCTCCCGTCTCCCGTCTCCTGACTCCTGACTCCTGACTCCTGACTCCTGACTCCTGACTTCAAACAAAACATCACAAGACGATAACGCCTTCAATTGCAGAAGCTTTTTTATACCTGTCTATCACCTCATCCGGATTTAACATGACTTCTTTTACCGTAATACTTACATATTTTCCGCCGGCTGAATGCCTGTTCGTAAATTCGGCCTGATGAGGGAACAGATCATGCAGCAAGGCAAAAATCCGGTTCTCGGCAGGAGCGATAAATTTAAACATATAAACCGAAGGCCACGAGACCTCTTTTATAAGACGCTCACGTAAGGAATCGAAATTGTGTACATCCAAAGCATAAAAATTTTTACTAATTGAAATCAATGAATTGCTGATTATGTAATTTAGCAGCCATAAAATAACGCTTACATTCAGTTTATGTTTGAAATAATAAAAGAAGTTGCTGCTTTTTTACAGCACAAAGGCATTACATCACCTGATACAGGCATTGTTTTAGGAACAGGCCTTGGAAAACTGGTTTCCGAAATTGATGTTGAACTTGCGATCGATTATACGGATATCCCGCATTTCCCGGTTTCAACCGTAGAATCGCATAAAGGCAGGCTTATTTACGGGAATCTCGAAGGGCATAAAGTCCTTGCCATGCAGGGCCGCTTTCATATTTATGAAGGGTATACATTGCAACAGGTTACTTTACCCATAAGGGTGATGAAGTTGTTAGGTGTGAAAAGGCTGTTGCTTTCAAATGCTGCCGGCGCAATAACAAAAACCTATCAGAAAGGCGACCTGATGATGTTAGATGATCACATTAATCTTTTGCCTGCCAATCCTCTTACGGGAGCAAATATTAACGAATTCGGACCCCGTTTCCCGGATATGAGTTGCCCGTATTCCCCGGTTATCAATCACCTAATGGAATCAGCTGCCCAAAAGCTGAATATAACTTTACACAAAGGAGTATATGCGGTTGTTGCCGGACCAAACCTTGAAACCCGCGCCGAATATCGCTACCTGGGAATGATAGGAGCTGATGTTGTTGGAATGTCTACTGTTCCGGAAGTGATTATTGCAAATCACATGGGTCTGCCTTGCGCTGCAGTCTCGGTTATCACGGATTTATGTGACCCGGACAACCTGGTACCCGCCAAACTCGAAGATATACTTGAAACAGCCGGAAAAGCTGAAATAAAGCTCATCAGGCTGTTTAACGAAGTAATCAGAAACCTTTAAATGAGAAGATAATTATTTGCGGATATATGTTTCGCTGGTATTGGTATAGAAATAACTATTCGACTTGTTTTTGGCAATAAATGCCTTTAATTCTTTCGAAGTACTGAAAGTTTCTTTGATGTAATCCGTAATCTCCGATGTATGTACTTCTCCTGATTTTTCATCAAAGTTAAACTTAAACAGGTTATAAGTTGCTCCCCCCTCTTCAATAGCATTCATGAATGTTTCGCCATTTACGTCTGAAAAAGTCAGATGGTAAACTGTCTCGGAATACGTGCTGTCAGAAGAAGAAAATTCCATTTTTTTGGCAGTAGCCATAAACTTATCATCCTGAGTAATGATATAATACGTTATATTTTCCGATTCTTTATCAGCAGCACTTATCCATTTACCGGCAAGTCCGGACGAAACCTTTACCGTTCCTTCGTCAATAGGAACACTGCTTGAATAGGGACATCCGGCGAATAAAACTAAAATTGTCAATAAGCCTGTTGATGCCAAGATTTTCTGGAGCCATTTAAATCTCATATTTTTTTCTGTTTAAGATGGATACGATTTTCAATTTTGTACAAAAGTAAGAGAATTTTGTGTAATTTTGTTATGTGAAATGACGATAAAATAACAACCAACTTTCAAATCCAGATTTACTTAAACTCAAAGCTTATGAAAATATCTACTGTAAAAGCGGTAGTTGTATCAGGTTTATTCGTATTCCTTTCAATCAGCCTTAATTCGTTCGCACAAACTGCGACAAAAGACGAAAATATACATCACGATCCCATGATAATGGTTCCGGGCTATATTGCACCTGAAGGAGATGCTACCGAAGCATCGGTTATTACTATTGGTGATTATGACAACTTTAAACTTGGAGTGGATTTTGCAGAATGCAGTATCACCTGCAATCCGCTTAATCCTTTGGAAATGTATGCTGTATGGAATACTACAGGAACAACCGGTGGTAAGGGTTACCGCACTACAAATGGTTTCGACTGGACTTCAGCAAATCCGTCATGGACAGGTATGAGAGGCGATGTAGTTGTAACCAGTGACAGTGCGGGAAGACTCATTTATGAAAACATGTATGGTTCGAGCATTCTGGGATGTAAAGTTGTTACTTCTCCTGATTTTGGGCAAAGCTGGGATCCGGTAGTTACCGCGATAAGCGGAGTCGACAAAAACTGGATTGCTGCCGACCAAACCGGCGGGGCCTATTCAAATTATATCTATACCGTAATGACTGCCAACAGCGGTGGAAATCACGCCAGATCAATTAATAACGGAACCTCATTTACGAACACTCAGAATATGGCCACCCAGGCACTTCCAGGTATGATGGTGGCTGTTGGCCCAAAAGAATCTGCACAAGGCGGAGCTACTTATGTAGTTACTAATTCGGGAAGTTCCTTTGCTTCGACCTACACATTTTATGAATCAAATGATGGGGGACTGACTTATACATATAAATCTGCCCAGAATTTTGCCAATTACGTCGGGAGTAATGTAGGTGGCAGAAATTCTGTAAATAACATGAGAACCCGTCCTTACCCGTTTATTGCTGCTGATAATAGCAATGGCTCTCATCGCGGTAGGCTTTACCTTGTTTATACGTCAAATTACCCTTCAGGAAATGGTAACAAACCGGATATCTTCTGCAGGTATTCTGATAACGGTGGCACGACATGGTCAGCAGCTAAGACTGTTAATGATGATCTGAACACCCAGGCTAATAACAACTGGTTTCCGGCAATCTGGAGCGATACCAAAACGGGAAGACTTTATATATCGTGGATGGATACACGCGATTGCCCAACAAGTGACAGCGCTATGATTTATGCATCATATACTGACGATGGTATAACTTTTACTCCGAATCAGCAGATCTCCAATAAAAAAATGAAGATCAACTGTACTACCTGCGGCGGTGGTGGTTCACCTGCTTATGAAGGTGATTATAACGGAATTGCTTCAAATGAAACAACATCTATAATAGCATGGACCGATTTCCGTGATGGAAACTTTGCCAACTATGTAAGTTATTTCCCTGATTATGGAATTCGCGCAGAACCTGCAATTGATTCAATAGCTCCGGTAGCAACAATTTATGTTAAAGTGCCAGGTGTAAAAATGTATTCTGACACTGTATTTGTATCAGCAACGGTTGCTGCAGCACCTGGATCATTCACTGTCACTTACCCTGAAGGAAACAAAATATGGTCCTATCCCGGACAAATTCCTGTAGAAATCAGTAGCAGCCCTTCCACAGCTGTTGGCGACTACACCCTCAATATTACAACAACCGGTAGTAACGGGACACCGATTCATAAACGCACGGCTACGGTAAGGGTTATTCCTTCGGTAGTTCCGGTAGCGAATTTAACAGCTGATAATACCAATCCATGCGAAGGACAACCTATAAACTTCACGGATCTTTCGACCGGACCCCCAAGCAGCTGGCAATGGTCATTTCCCGGTGCTATTCCTGCCTCTTCAAGCGTTCAGAATCCCAGTGGCGTTGTTTACAACACGGCTGGAATATACAGTGTTACTTTAGCTGTTACGAACCAGATCGGGACTAATACAATAGTGTTTACTAATTATATTGTCGTAAAACCCACCCCCGCTCCTCCTTTGGCACTTGATCAGGCAGTTTGTTTTGGAGAAGTAGTTCCTGACCTTACTGCGACCGGCTCAGAAATCCAATGGTACTCAGAGGGCACCGTTGTAGGAACCGGCACAACATTTACAACAGGCAATGCTTCATCAGGAGTTTATAACTATTTGGTTACACAAACTGAAAATGGTTGCGAAAGTCAGCCGGATTCAGTTTCATTGACTATTCATGAACTACCTTCAGTATATATTAATCTGTTTGATACAATATGTGCATCCGATCCGGCATTCGACCTTACAGGTGGAACCCCGGCTGGTGGAACCTATTCAGGAACCGGTATAAGTAATGAACTCACATTTGATCCTGCTGTCGCCGGAGCCGGCAACCATGATATAACATACATGTATACAGATGAGTTTGGTTGTACAAATTCATTTGTCCAGTCTTTGACAGTTAATCCATTGCCTATTGTAAACATGAATGCAGTTGCTCCTTTGTGTATAAGTGCAGAACCCATTGTGCTTACAGCTGATCCCATGGGCGGCATATTTACCGGTGCCGGCGTATCGGGTGACACCTTATACCCCTCATTAGCCGGTGCGGGAGAAATAAATATTACATACACCTATAATGATACATTAACAGGCTGCCCGGGAACTGCTTCACAGACAGTGACCATAAACTCCTTGCCCGAAGTTTCAATTCCTGATTCAACAATATGTGGAAATCGTAAATTGTTCTACGATGTTACTATCAGTAATCCGCAATCGTACCTTTGGACTCCCGGTGGCGCTACTTCAGCAATACGGCAGATTGATACAATAGGTCAGGGCCTGGGAGCTCATACCTATTATGTTAGTGTAACGGATGCTGATGGTTGTATGGCGATGGATTCAGCTGTGATTACGTTCTATGATTGTACTGGAATAGTTGAACTACCTGATAGTAAACTAATAGAATTATATCCAAATCCTAGTACAGGTCAGTTCGCTATCAGGAGCAAGGCAATTCCTGCCGGAAAATATGATCTGAATGTGTTTAATTCATTAGGAAAACTAATGTATTCCGAGTCAGGCCTGAACATAGAAAATGAATTCCTGCATCCGCTCAACCTAAGTTATTTAACAAACGGAATTTATATTCTTCAGCTTAAAAACAATCAGACTGGTTACATCAAACGATTCATTATCAATAAATAACAAATATTTTTTTTAACAACAAAGGCTGTCACATCGACAGCCTTTGTTGTTATTTTCAATTCGATACTATATCATCTTAATGGAAGGATGTTTAATACAGCTAATTCTTCCATATAATCATGTTGCAGATCTTCGTGTAAACTACTGATTGCTGCACGCACCTTGCTTACCTGGTTTAGATAAAGATTGCTGAGTGCATTATTCGATTTAAAAGGGATTCCCGAATTTTTCAGTTTCAGGCAAAAATGAATCAGCAACTCAACTTCTGTTTGTTTAATTCCTGAATATTTTATATATTTGGTTGTGGTTCTTAATATTTTCCGGATACTTTTTTTTGCAAAATACATGTGACTCAGGTTAATATCAGCAAATTGTATATCTATTTCTTCTTTGATACTTCTGATAAATGACAATTCATTATTTACATCGAACAGAAGGTAAGTGAGCAATTCCTTATTCTCCTTTTTATATTTAGCCAGCCTGATGCAGACTTCGAGCACATCGCCTGCCGGTAAAGTGCCCAATTCTTTTTTTAGAGTACTTATTGAAGAAGCTTTCATGAAGATCAGTTCATCTTTTTAATGGGATCGAGTAAATATTCGAGACCGTTCATTTTAATTTCATACATCGTCTGCAGAAGCATGCCCAGTTTCCCGCCGGGGAATCCTTCCCGGCTGAACCACTCAAGGTATGAGACAGGAAGGTAACATAATGTAGTGCCTTTGTATTTACCAAAAGGCATCTTCATTTTTACCAGGTCAATCAGAAGATTTGGATCGGACTGCATAAAATTAAAAAATCATCAACAAATGTACAATTAAATCAGGGCAGAATCAGACACTTCAGTGTGACTTCATTTTGACTGTATATGTATTGAAATTATAAATTTTTCCCTTATAAAGAGAATTCAGAGAAGTAATCTGTGCGGTTCAAAATGCATATAGCTTACCATGGAATCCTTTGTGAGGTTATAATTCTAAAAATACAAAGCATTGTACTCCCGATTTTTATACAATTAAGTTAACGGTTTTGGTTCTTGTTTTACCGATGATTTTCAGGGGTTAACCGATTTAAATATTCATTAACACTTTTATTTGTAACAATTTTAAAACTATACCGTCATAAATATAAATACAATATTAAAACTATTATCAAATCCCTCGAAAGAGAATAAAACCAAAAGCCATGAAAACATCCATATTAGTATCGAGTTTTGCAGCACTTTGCCTCCTGATAACCTTTGCAGAAGTACCTTCACGCCGCACTAATGAGAAAGGTAATGAAAATTCGGTCAGCGATATTACTTACATACCTTCAAACCTGGTAAATTCCAACCCAGAAAGTAAGCTCGCTGTCAGATCAATGAAAGGGACTGTTCTTAAAGTCCCTGTTACAAGGGTTGAAGATTTTGAATACCTGAAATTCGACGTAACAGATTATACGAACGACGGTGAAATGCCTGCCGAAGTCAGTTCAGAGAATACATTGGATTACCTGAAATTTGATATAACTGATTTTACTGAAAACGAAAAGCTGTCTTCCTTCGAAGCCATTGAACTGCCGGTAAATGAATTTGATTACCTGAAATTTAATGTAGTCAAATTCATGAATGAAGATGAAATGAACTCATCTGAAATAATTGATCTTTCAGTAGATGAATTCAGCTACCTGAAGTTTAATGTTGACAACTACACAGATTCGAATGAAATTAATTCTACTGATATTACAGAACTCCCCGCAGATGAATATAGCTACCTGAAATTCGATGTCAATAAATATGCTACCCAAACCAACCCGAACCCTGGCTATTTCGGAGAATTACCTTCAAATTTATAAAAACTTACTCCATATAAGCTAAAGTACAACTGCCAAATACTTAAATGATTGAGGCTTCCAGCAGAAGCAGCCTCAATCATTTTTTGTAGAAAATACTATTCCCGTTAAATACAATTGTGTAAAATTCGATTCCAGCCAATGATTTTGTATTTATAAATGCGACTATCTGATCAGCAACAATTATGGTTAGAATAATCGCCTGATCAGGCCAAATTTTACATTTTTAAATAAAAACATGGGGTACTCCCCGAAAAGTTAAAACTACTGATTTTCATACTTTTTAACTCCTGCTCCAAGGCTGGAAATGTAGAATATCAGCAATAATCCTTTCCCTCTCGTGGGGCTTGCAAGGAAATATAAATCCAGAATGGACTCAATAAATAAAATTTGATTACACCATTATTTTCCTGTCTTTTTCGCTATTCCTTTACCTGCACTTTCAATCTGTCACCGGTTCCCTGAATCATGAACCGCTCCCACTCTTTTCCATAACCAGGCTGTGAAGGCATTTTAGGGATGTTTTTACCGTTTCCGTTATCAAGTAATTTGTGGCCTTCAGAATTCTTAATATTTCCATCAATATATTTCATAAACAGGTATTGGTAAAATATTTTCCAGTCACTAACCAGTTTATTGCCTGTGAAAACTGAAAAACCGGTAATCAGTTCTTTGGCAGCTGCCGGATTCGACGTATATTGTTCTGAAGCCTTTTTATCAACTGCCGTCACGTCAACTAAATATTGGTTTTCAAGCTGTTGCTGATATTTTTCAATTTCAGGATGGATCAAGTTATAACGGGTATAAGCCCAGTTATTTACCTGGCTGAATGTCCAGTAAGCGGAAGTTTCGGACCAGGTGATCATGGAACCGTTGCCAATTGCATAACTTTCAGGTATCTTGCTGATTCCGCAATACATGGGAGCATATACGCAACCATCTGCATCGTCGGCACCAAACCAGAAAATGCCACCTACCGGGTCAGGAAGCCAGCTGCGCGATTGAGCGATAAAACTGTAGCCGGTTTGCTGTGTAGCTATGGCTCGTTCGTTGAGATACATAACACTGTCAACTACAAATTCCATAGGGCGCCAGCGGTAAGGCAGTTTAAACGGGCCGGCGCCGGGATCATCGCGCATATCGAGTGGAGTATCCTCATAATGATCGCGCATGCCAGCCATTACCTGCTGAAATGAAACAGGCGAATCAGGTTTTACCCATAAGGGCAACCTGTTCGAAACAAAACCATTCGGATTTTTGCTACCATCCATAAAAGTAATATTACGTGGAAGTTGTCCTAATGCATATTTTGTATACTCCTGGTTATCACGGATTTCTCTATTTATTTTCCTGAAAAACGACCAAACTCTTGCATCACAGAAACGTGCACCCCCGAAATCTATAGGATTATAGACATCCGAAAAACTGAAAGCTGCTTCACTGCCTGTATAAAAACCGAACTTTTTGGCAAAACTGATTACATCAGCTGAATGATAAACGGTTTGTTTAGGATCGTTCCAGTTGTTGCTTTTTTGAAAAGGGAAAGTTGTAATCCTGGCTTGATTGGCGTGACCGCTTACATAACCATCAGGAATAAGTCGGGCTACCCATACGGCTCCTTTTTGATATCTCCCTTTACCAATCATTTCCATGATCCATGCTTCATTGTCATCGGAAATAGAAAAAGATTCACCTCCTGAAGCGTATCCATATTGTTCTACCAGATCAGTGATTACTTTTATCATTTCACGGGCTGTCTTCGAACGCTGGAGTCCGATTTTCATCAACGAACCGTAATCGAGGAAAGCATCAGGCTGACGACTCAATGAATCGAGACCGCCGAAAGTTGTTTCACCAATAGCTACCTGGTGTTCGTTCATAAACTGTACAACCGAATAAGTGTGAGCCACCTCGGGAATTTTTCCAAGAAATTTCCCGTTTTCGTAATGGTACACTTCACACATGTCACCAGGCTGATGATCAGCTGCCGGATAAAATGCAATGGCACCATACCGTGTATGTGAATCAGCGTTATAGGTGATCATCACTGATTGGTCGCTGCTGGCACCTCTGCTTACAATCAGATTAGTACAGGAATAGCCGGCTTTAAAGACAAAAATGCCTGCTAAAACAAAAGTAGTTGAGATAAAACGAATGTACATAGATTTAATTTTGAAGCTAAAAGTAAGTGAAAAAGTTGAAACCAAAATCATTGAATGATTAACTGCATGACTAAAATTAAAAGAATCTGGGTCAGGGCAGCAATTTGTTTGTCAGAATGAACAGCAAACAATTTAACTTTGCGAACCTAACAGATTGTCAAATGAGGATAGAATACGAATTAAAATTAGGATTTAAAGATGTGATGTTCAGGCCGAAACGTTCGACACTCAGCAGCAGGTCGCAGGTGAAACTTGAACGTAATTTCAGATTTATGCATTCCGGCACCGAATGGACCGGTATTCCGATCATGGCAGCCAATATGGACACGGTAGGCACTTTCGAAATGGCCCTGGCTCTTTTTGAACAACAATTGTTTACAGCCATCCATAAGCATTATTCGCTCGAAGAATGGAATGATTTTATGTCCAAAGCGCCAAAAGGAATTGAAAATTTTATTGCTGTCAGTTCCGGTACCGGAACCCATGATTTAGAAAAAATCCACCAGGTAATAGCTTCCAACCCAATCCTTCGGTTTATCTGTATTGATGTTGCCAATGGGTATTCAGAGCATTTTGTGACTTTTGTGAAACAAGCACGCAAAAAATTTCCTGATAAAATTATTATAGCAGGGAACGTAGTAACCGGCGAGATGGTTGAGGAACTTTTATTGGCCGGAGCTGACATTGTTAAGGTTGGAATAGGACCCGGATCAGTTTGTACCACACGCGTTAAAACCGGAGTGGGCTATCCGCAGTTGTCAGCTATTATCGAATGTGCAGATGCTGCTCATGGATTGGGCGGGCAAATTATCAGTGATGGCGGCTGTTCCACTCCCGGAGATGTGGCTAAAGCCTTTGGAGCCGGAGCTGACTTTGTAATGCTTGGTGGCATGCTGGCCGGGCACGATGAAAGCGGCGGCGACCTAATAGAGAGAAAAGGTAAAAAAATGAAACAGTTTTACGGAATGAGTTCTAAAACGGCCATGGACAAGCACTCAGGTGGTGTTGCCGATTATCGCGCCAGCGAAGGCAAAGCCGTTGAAGTACCTTACCGTGGACAGGTCGAAAACACCATACTTGATATTTTGGGAGGCGTACGCAGCACCTGTACCTATGTGGGAGCTTCCAAGTTGAAAGAGCTGAGTAAGAGAACCACTTTTATAAGGGTTGCAGAACAGGAAAACCAGATTTATACGGAAGATAAAAATTAAATCATCTTATCGCCTGCACAATAAAACTGAACTTCAAAATAGCTACGATACGATTGGACGAGGTAATAATTTCAATTATTACCTTACCGAATAACCATCCATAGTAAAATTGAAACAACCGGATTAAATCACATCTAATTAATATGGCTATGCCCGTGAAGCAAATGCCTGTTTACTATCCAGCTTACCAGGAAAAATATTCCTGAAATGTAGAGAGTAGCTGAATAGAAAGTGAACCTCCACCATGTGAAATCAACCGGGTAAAAAGCCAGGTAAATGCTCCCCAGTATGAGGCAGGTGATGCTTACTCCCAGTTTATGCTTGTCCGATTCTACATATAATGAGAAGAAAAGAATGGAAAGGACAATCAGGGAAAAGAAAACCATCACATGAGAAGCGTGGAAAGCACTGTCGATGGCAATACAAAGAATAACCAGCACAGCCATCGCCAGGAATACCTTTTTAGGTATTTCAGACAATAAATTTTCATTTTGAGTTTTCATGGTAACCTACGCGATGTTTAATAACAACTTGCTAAAGTTACAAAATAGTCAGCAGATTTGCAAGCGAAATAATGATATATAAAACTCTTGATGAAACAATTTGCTCATTATTTTTGATTAATGAAAATCCAGAGTCTCCAGACAAAAAATGACTAAGGTTGTATTTAATTTTTAGGTCTTAATTATCTGAATTTAAGAGAGTAATGGAAAGATGGAATTTCAGATCTGAAATTTTCAATTTCGGATTTCGGATTTTTAAAATCTAACTTTCATTTTCGGTTGTTATTGATTTGAAAAATAAAGCTCCTCGCAGCAAGCTGACGAGGTATCTCCACAGAATCAGGGTCAAATCCGCTAAAAGGAGTGGGGAATATTACCCATGAGATCCCTCGACCAGATAACCATCGGGATCGCCTGGGATCAGTTCGATTATATAGTTTTGTTTCTCAAATCTAAAGTCTCACAGATTTAAATGCATTCAGATAAGCCCGGAAAACTTTTTTCCTTTGTTTTCGTTTAAGTATAAAATGGTTGAGATGCAGAAAAACCGAAAATTTATAGGCGGAATATCTTTAATTATACTATCAACTTTGCTTTTTACATCCTTACTGGCAGTGCCGTTTCTGGATGTTGGCGGTAAAACCAGGATTACAATCACTACAGTAACTATTGTATTGGGCGAAATCACTTTCTGGATAGGAGGAATTTTGTTGGGGAAGGAACTCTTTAACAAATATAAAGCATACTTTAATCCTATAAATTGGTTTAAAAAGGAAACAGTTCCGGTAAAAGCCGAAAACTCCGAAACAGGGGTAAATACAGAAAATTAATCCAGAGAAAATACCAGAGTACATATGGCAGACGAAAAGCAAATTATTCCGGGCAAACCTGACCTTCCGGTTATCCCTTTCTCTTCGCCTTCAGAATGGGAACAGTGGCTGGAGCAAAACCATGCCATTTCGAAAGGCATCTGGCTTCAGATGTATAAAAAAGGCTCAGGCATTGCAACTGTTTACTATGCTGAAGCTCTGGATGTTGCTTTATGTTATGGCTGGATCGATGGGCAACTGAAATCGATTGACGAACTTTCGTATATGCAGCGTTTTACTCCACGCCGTCCACGGAGCATATGGTCGAAACGAAATATTGAGCATATTGCCCGTCTCACAAAAGAAGGACGGATGAAACCAGCCGGCCTTAAAGAAGCTGAAGAAGCAAAAGTTGATGGTCGCTGGGATGTAGCTTATGATGGACAAGGAACCATGGAATTGCCGGCTGACTTTCTCAAATTACTTTCAAAAAACAAGAAGGCTTTTAAATTCTACGAAGCCTTGAACAAGGCCAATAAATATGCCATCGCCTGGCGCATACAAACGGCGAAAAGACCGGAAACCAGGGAAAAGCGGATAAAAGAGATTCTGGAAATGTTGGCCAGGGAAGAAAAGTTTCATATGTGAAGATATTAAAAATATATTAAACAATATCAACCTGGGAGTTAATAAATAGCCAATTTATTTTTTATCAGTAATATGGCGCTAACTTTGATAAGTTCTCAAATCTTACATATCAGAGTATGCCAGGCAAAAATCGGATATTGACTCTGAAATCTTCAGGTATACAAATTATGGGAGTTAAAATATTTATTTGTAGGATTTAGGAACAGCGCAAGGAGTTTATTCCAACTTCAGATACATCACACTCAGTTAATGAACATCTGACCGAATTTGTTGTTGTATATCCTTTTATAGGAAAAACGGTATGATTTATCCTTCTGATGCCGATATTGTACCGTTTGTCAAAAATCTGACGCAAGGCCTGCAGCCTTATGCACAGGCTAACGATGTAAAAATCTCATTTTTATCGTGTATAAAAAAACAAGCGGTGAATTACCAACCATTTTTACTTTCTCAATCGCTGGTTCAGCTTATTTGCGGTATTATTAACCTTGTCCCACCTAAAAGCACTATACAGGTACAGTTGCTTTATTGTTCCGAAAATAAAAATCTTTTTATTGAGATCGAAAATACCGGTATTAACTTAATAAGGATGACCGAACTCATCGGGCAAAACTTATATCCATATGAAGTGTATCCAACTTCTAATGGCACCTTATACCGAATGGCTATTCCTTTGCACCTAAATGCATACGCAGTGGAGCAGGTTAATAAACCAAACGGTGCATGCGCCATTCCCCAGTTTTATGCAGAAATTCAAAAGCGCCTGCGTTCGCATTTTACAGAAGCAGAAAAGCACCTGGCAACGCTTGAGAAAAGCCGGCCAAAAGAAGCCGCTTTTATGCAAAGGATAAATACACTGATAAAAGTGAACCTCGAGGATGAAAATTTCGACACCGATGCTTTATGCAAAGCAATGTCGCTAAGCCGGGCTCAATTGTTTCGCCGGTTAAAAACACTGATGCGGCAGGCCCCCGCCAATTATATCAGAACCATTCGGCTTCAAAAAGCCAAGGAATTGCTTGAAACTACCGATCTTACGGTTGGTGAGGTAGTATTTAAAACAGGATTCCAGACCCTCAGCCATTTTACAAATATTTTCCAAAAACAATACGGTGTGCTGCCTTCTGTTTTCCGTCGGAGTAATAAAAATGCAACAAATGAATAAAAGAATGCAACAAATGGACTAACACATGCAGATATTTGAATGTAATTTTGATAAATCAATTAATTCTAAACAAAATGGATCAGCAAAAGAAAAACACAGAATTCGTTATCCGCTATATTAGCGCACTGAGTGGAGTTACCAAAACAAGGGAACTCATGGAAGAATATCTTGCCGATGAAGAGCTGATTAACCATATCATTTTCTTTGATACGGTATTTCCCAAATACGAAATGTTTGCCGATGAAATAACGGCCGAAGGCAACCGGGTTGTGGTGCGGGCAAGGCTAAAAGGTTGCCACAAAGGCGAACTTAACGGAATACAGCCAACAAACCGGGATGTGGAATTTCCGTTTTTTATCAGCTATGATATCGAAAACGGTAAAATTGTTCACCACTGGCTTATTGCCGACCAGATGATGCTGATGGAACAACTGGGAGTGATGAACGTGCCGGCATAAGCATTTGCTTATGTAAAACCGAGCAATGAAGCCTGAGCTATCTGCTATCAGGATTCTTGTTCAATTTTTAAACACAATCATATTGAACTGCCCGATGGGATGTTTTTACATCTCCTTGCGATAGCTATGCATATATATTAGTCAAATCGTAATAAAGCACTCGTTTTCTTTTAAAAAATTATTTCTTTCTTCTTTGCAAGCAACATTTTACCCTTTGGGAAAATATACTTTGCTGTAATTAGGGTCTTATAAAGGATGGCAACTCTTACAGAAATCTTTAAAACAGAACACCTCTTTTATCAAAACTAACAACTAACAATTATGAAAAAGATATTTACCATCTTCAGCAGTTTAATTTTGTTTGCAGGCATTGCACAGGCACAGCCGGGAGCACTGGACGTTACTTTTAACCCGGCAAACGGGGTATTTACACCATTGCACATTTTTCAGTCTTCATCTTACCCTCAATATACTGTACCATCGGTTGTACAGCAGGATGGTAAAACTATTATTTGTAATGCTGATGGTTTCAATGGCACAAACAATGGTACCCCGGTAAATTCACGGTTGATACGCATGAATACAAACGGCACTATCGATAACAGCTTTCATACCACGAATTTACTGCAAGTAAGTTGGTCGTCTCTTCCCCCCTCTATATCTAGTATTGCGCTTCAGGCTGATGATAAGATCATTATTTGCGGCTATTTCTCATCCTATGATGGCACACCGGGCAATGGTATAATGCGGCTGAACAGTGATGGTACTGTAGATAATAGCTTTGTTAGTGGCACAGGCTTTACTGACGACCTTGAGCCTATCGAACGAAGAAGTACACATGTATCATCTATAGCTATACAAAACAATGGGCAAATCATTGCTACAGGATATTTTACCGAATATAATGGCACAGTAAGAAAAGGAATTGCACGCCTCAATACAGATGGTAGTTTAGACAATGGCTTTGACCCTGGTTCAGCAATTTTTAACGGCAATCCTGATAGACCTAATATATATATACCTAATGTGGCGTTGCAAAGTACCGGAAAAATAATTTTATCAGGAATACAACAAAATGCAATTATAAATTCACAATTTACTTCAATAAACATAATGTTGAGAGTTGATGAAAATGGGATTGGTGATAATGCTTTTTATAATAACCTACCATCATTTATTGATTTTGGTAAAGTTTTTGTTCAACCTGATGATAAACTGGTTGTAGAAGGTTATATATACAGCGGTAGCCTAAGTAATGAACAAACTTGGAATCTGTCGCGGTTAAATGCAGATGGTAGTGTTGACAATAGTTTTACCATTGGGGCTCTAGCTGGTTATACGCGGTTTATTTCTGATATCAAATTTCAACCGGATGGTAAAATAATAGTTGCAGGGGCTATGTCTTTATATGGGTATGCACCGGTACCAGATTTTAATACACCTGCTGACATCATAAGA
The DNA here is from genome assembly GCA_038322655.1 of Bacteroidales bacterium. Classification (GTDB taxonomy): domain Bacteria; phylum Bacteroidota; class Bacteroidia; order Bacteroidales; family UBA4417; genus UBA4417. The sequence continues at coordinate 24,682 of JBBQGD010000029.1, forward strand.
CTGTCTGCTAATGGCACTATTGACATGGCCTTTAATCCCCAAATCGGGGTTGATATTAGTGGAGGCTCTGGGGTTCTTACATTTATAAATATCAAAACTGATGGAAAATTAGTGGTTGGGTTTAGTTATTTAGTCAATAATGATACTTATTTTGATGTAAAACGATTGAATAGTGATGGGAGTTTTGATAATGCTGTAGCAGGTGTAGACCCAGATCTCTACATTGAATGCCTCTCTTTACAGACGGATGG
>JBBQGD010000030.1:0-24781 GCA_038322655.1 Bacteroidales bacterium
CATCAGTTCTAGTTACAAGCGGAGTTATTACATATGGAACAGCAGCTACTCTTCAATATAATAGGACAGGTACATATACTGCAACATCTGAAGAGTGGATATCCCCGTTTACTGCAACAGGTGGAATAATTATTACCAATAACGGAACCATTACTGCGCCTTCAGGAAGAACAATAGGTAGTGGAAGTTCACTAAACCTGCAAAACGGAATTTTAGTTGCAGGAGCAAATGTTTCCATGGCCTCAACATCCACTATCAATCGTATTGAAGGCATTATGACCGGTACACCGCAAGGCGCCGGAATTTATAATGTTAACTATACGGGAAATTCAAAAACAACTGGCACTGAATTAGGTGGCTCAGGTTTGAAGAATTTAACTGTAAATCTGGCAACAACTACCAATAAACTTACAAGTTCAGCTTCAGCATTTACTGTTAGTAATAATTTAATGATTACTCAAGGGAACCTGATATTGGCAGCTACAAATGCAAATTATACTATAACAAACGATTTAATTGTGTCCGGCAACGGAACACTTACTCATAGTGTTGATTGGGACAAGACAGATATGCTGCTTAGGGTAAACGGGAATATTGCTATTGATGGGAAGTTTGCATATACAGTCCGGTCGCATGTACAGATGGGTGGCGTAAATAAAACCATCCGGACCGGGCCCGCACCTTCCGCTCTCAGTATTTTAACTTTAGCTCACACAAGTGGAACCATTTCTGCAAGCGGCCTGGTAACTGTAAATGATAATTTTTGGGCATCATTCATTGCTACAGGTGGTACGTTTGCGACATCCACATATACTGTAATAGCAAAAAGTGCATTGTTAAACGATGGTGGGACTATAAATATAAATGGAGGAATTCTGAATGTTACAGGTGGATTACATGTAGGGTACCAGAATTTAAATGGTATCGTTATCTTGAGTTCAGGCACTCTGAACAGCGATTTTCTTAGTATCGGAGATGGAACCCGCACCGGAACTTTCTCGCAAACCGGAGGAACGGCAAATATAACCGGCAACCTTCAAATTAATCCAGCCTGCTCCTATATATGCACCAATTCTCCTGCCATCAATATTGGTGGAAATTTTATCAACAACGGTACTTATACAAAAGGAACTGAAACAGTCACTTTTTCAGGAACAATACCTTCAATTTTATCCGGCAGCAGTAATACTGTTTTGAATAACATGTCAGTTAACAATGCTGGTGTTACCACATTGATGGGTCTGTTAACAACCAATAACCTAACCATTACTTCAGGCAGCAGATTCACAATTGAACCGAAAAAATATGTAACTATAAACGGTGCACTTACTTTAAACGACAGTATTATTCTTAAAAGTACATCAGCCGGTACAGCTTCGCTTGTAACAAATGGTTTGGTTACAGGATCCAAAGCAAGGGTGGAGCGATATATTGATGGCGTACCCTGGTCGTGGCATTTCCTTTGTTCGCCGGTTAGTTCACAATCAATTTCAGGGAGTTTTGCACCGACAAATTCTGGTTATGATTTTTATACCTGGTACGAGTCTCAGTTAACGTGGGTTAATTTTAAAAATACATCTGCAACACCAACCTGGAATTCAGCAAACGGGAATACGTACTTTTTCCCCGGGCGCGGCTACCTGGTAGCATATGAAACTTCAAATACCACAAAGAATTTCAAAGGTACACTCAACAACGGTTCAGTAAGTTACCCGCTCACAAATGTTGGCACTTCTACTTACCAGTACTTTAACCTTGTTGGAAATCCATATCCTTGTTCAATCGATTGGGAAGCAACTAACGGCTGGGACAGGAGCAACCTTGATGGTACTCAAAAAAGCTATTGGGTATGGAATGATGCAGCAGGAAATTATGGAGCATATATTACAGGCTCTTATGGTTTTGGTACGAATGGAGTTACAAATTATATCTCCGGCGGACAGGGTTTTATGGTTCTGGCACAATCAAATGGAAGTCTTACAATGGACAACCGTGTTAAGACACATAGTTTGCAAACCTTCCTGAAAAGTGAAAAAATAATATGCGAAGAGATAAGGCTTAAGCTTAACTGCGATGTGAATGCATACGGCGACGAAGCCATTGTTGCATTTAACAGCAGCAACACTGAAGATGGGTCTTTAAAATTTAACAGTATGTATACCGATGCGCCTGAACTGTGGTCGGTTAAAAATAATGCTAATTATTCCATTAATTTCGTTGATAAGAACTCTGAAAAAACTGTACCTCTAACAGTGAAGGCCGGGGTAGCCGGTATTTATACTCTCAAAGCCAGCCAGGTTGAAAGCTTTGGAGTTAATTCAAATGTGAGCCTTGAAGATAGGGTGGCTGGTTCATATGTTTACTTTAGCACCAATCCTTCATACACTTTTGAAGTAAGTGAGCCTGGCACAATAACTGACAGGTTCTTTCTCCACTTCATGGATGTTACAGATATCCCCAATTTAGAAGTTGTAAAGGAGTTTAAGATATTTGCTTCTGATGGGATCCTGAAAATACAATCGATGCAACAACTTGGTGGAAAAATAGCCGTATTTGATCTGCTTGGTCGAACCATAGCAACAGGCCAGATTGAATCCGGTGCTGACACCCAAATAAATATGCGAGGAAACACAGGCATTTATATAGTGAGCGTGTTTACCGGCAAAGGAATACGGACTATAAAAATACGCATAAAGTAATCTTGCGTAAGACTTGATATCAGCCCAATATTTTATGGCAAAGTATAATCTCTTTTGGTACTTTGATATAACATAAAAGTAATCGACAAGTACGATAAATGGAATTTATTATGGCATAACGATTCAACCTTATTAGGCGAATTGCTATGCCTTTTTTATTTTCAGAATATACGTTATCCGGAGAGTTGAAAGTAATTGCGTTTCAGCCAGTTGCTTGCATCATAAACTTTCCTTTTGATTTGTATTTTTTTTTCAATTCTGATCTGCTTTCAAAAGGCACCAGGCTGTATATTGTAAATACATGATTCTAAATATAAAAGAACATTATAGGTCGTCTTTTATGCTTTCAACAACTACTTGATATCACACTATCTATTTACTAAAGTCGCCATTACCTGTATTGTAAGGTTTTCAAATCAGTGTAAAATAAATTTACTTATATGATATTTTAATCTGGCTTTATTTGGCAATATTATAACTAGTTATATTCTGAATTGCGATCAGGAATCAAATTCTTTATTCCGTTAGTTCTCCAATAAAACATTTGAATAAGTAGGTTGGATATATTTTATAACATTGATATACATAGAAGTAAGATATTTATTTTTGAATAAATAGCAAAATCATGTCAATATATCAGTTTCAGGTATGTGCCATTTCTGGTTTTAGGTTTTGAGGCTGTAAATTTTATACCAGATAAAATCAGAATTAGATAATGTGAAATAAATTTACAAATAGTATAAAATAATATTACTTTTATTCCCAATTGATATTAATTATTACAGCACTTACTCACAATGACTATACTATACTAATAATCTTCTACGATGAAAGTAAAATTTATTCTTTTAACTCTTTTCCTGTTTCTTGCCTCGCTGCAGTTTTTCGGCCAGAATATTAATAGCAAAGCATACACCCGTTTAAAAACTTCGGAATCAGCAAGAAGTAAACAATTGTTGAACACGGATAAAAAAGAACAGAATGCAATGTATGACCTTAATCTTACGGGAGAAATCACCGAAGTGTTAAAGCTTAATCTGTCCTGTGATGCAAATTCATATACCGATGAAGCTGTTGTTATTTTTAATAACAGCGATCCAAGCCAGGGTGCTGCAAAATTAATGAGTATGTATACCAGTGCTCCCGAATTATGGTCAGTAAAGAATGGACAGAATTACTCTATTAGTTTTCTGGGCGGACTTGATTCAACTATAAGTATTCCAATTACAGTGAAAGCTGGTGTACCTGGTAATTATACTCTGTCATCCACTCTGATTGCAAGTTTTGGCGAAAATATAGAAATCAGTCTTGAAGACCGGGTTTCAGGTTCTTTTATAAACCTGGGAATTTTGCCTGAGTATACTTTCCAGGTAAGTGAGGTAGCCACCATGGCCAATCGGTTTTATCTCCACTTTGTGGATATTACTACAGATCCCAGTAAGACCATTACCTCTCTTTCAGCGAGAGAAAAAGTTCAACCTTTTAAAATATATGCTGTGGACGGTATAATTAAGATTACTTCTCTTCAACAACTGTGCGGCAAAGTAGCTGTATTTGATATGGCAGGCCGCACCGTTGCCTATGGGCGGATTGAAGCAGGTGCCACTACACAAATTGAAATACATCGCAATACAGGTATTTATATAGTCAGCGTACTTACAGAAAAAGGAACTAGTATTACTAAAATCATCGCTAAATAAAACTTGGAAGAAGAATATAATTACTCGTTATGCTTGGAATACTCTGATTACTCGGAAGACACGGTCCACATTAAGATTCACAAGGGATAAATTCTTTTGTTTATTTCATTGCTTTCCGTGTCTTTCTTTCTTTTTCGATATCCCTGGCTGTGATGCTGTTAAAATGAGCCTTCGCAGTTTCCCAGACTGTAAAATTTAAATATTCTTTCATGCTCTGGCTTCAATCCTTGTTCTGCGAAAAAGCAGAAGCATAAAAAACAAGCTGATTGCAAAAAATACTGTTATTGCAAGCACCGAAAAACGCATGCTCCCGGTAAGTGCTTCGATTACACCAAAACTAAACGTTCCTGCAACGGTTGCCAGTTTTTCCATTACATCATAAAAACTAAAAAACGAAGTATGGTCGGTAGTATCTCCGGGTAGCATTTTCGAGTACGTACTTCGTGCCAGCGATTGTGAACCACCCATCACAATTCCGATAAAGAACGCTGCAGTCACAAATTGTATGGTATTGGTTATATAATATGCCCCGATGCAGATAAGCGTCCACATTATTATGGTGATCATCAGTGCACGAAGATTTCCGAGCTTTTCAGATATACGGGCAAACATCCATGCGCCAAGCATACCAACAAGCTGAATAACTAAAATTGTAGGTATAAGAACATCTTCCTTCAGCCCCATCTCCTTTTCGCCATAAGTAGCAGCCATAAACATGGTAGTGAGCACTCCCATCATCAAAAAGAAAAAACCGGTCAGGAACATACTCAGTTTGTATGATCTTTTAATTTGGGTGAAAACCACCCGCAATTCCCGGTAACCATTTGTGAGTACTGATTCCCTTTTCATTCGTTTACGGAAAGTATACTTCGGCAGGCAGCGGAAAGTAATTTGTGAAAATCCAATCCACCAGATAAAAACAGAGAGAAACGAAATGCGTGCAGGTAACGAGCTGTCAGCTTCAATCCCGAATAGACCCGGTTTCATGATCATAAGCAGGTTGAAAAGCAACAAAACTACTCCACCAAGGTAGCCCATTGAGTAACCACGTGCGCTGATGCGGTCCTGGTCTTCAGGTTCTGCAATAACAGGGAGGAATGAATTATAAAATACAATACTACCGCCATAGCCTACCGTGCCGAGCGCAAAAGCAATTACACCCAGTTCAATATGATTCTTATCGAAAAAAAACAATGCGCCGCAGGAAACAGCTCCGATCATTGTAAAGACACGCATAAATGCTTTCCGGCGTCCTGAATAGTCGGCCATGGATGAAAACAAAGGTGATCCAATGGCAACCAAAAGATAAGCTGCTGCAATTGCCCATGAGTAAAGAACGGTGTTAATAACAGGTGCTCCGAAAAAATAAATTGTAAAGTTGTCGCCTGTCCGGGTAATAGTGTTGTAATATATCGGGAAAATAGCAGATGCAATGGTTAGCTGGTACACAGAGTTAGCCCAATCGTACATAACCCAGCCTCGAATTACTCGCTTGTCGCCTTTCACTATAGTTTGAACATCTTTGCGTTGGATCAAAGTAACCTCCTGTCTTTTTTTTTGACTGCTAATATAAGAATTGTGTTCCTTTAATGGCAATTTTGTTTAAATGTTCTGATATTTATTTTTGTGAACTAATAAGTTGTATATGGCTTTGGCACGATGGTTGTAACATGATAATATGGTTTTTGGTTAAACTTGTAAGCTTTTTATAAGCTTGTACATACTCCTGGTTTTCATATCCGGGTTTTTGGTAAATAAAAAACGCCCTGCGAAAGCGGGGCGTTTTTTTTACAAGCATATGTGATGTGGAAGTATTCCTGGTAATCTGAGTTTGTTTAGATTTCTTTTTGATTATTTTGAGCTATAAAGTTTTATACTCTATTGTATCATAATCGGATTCACTGACCTGCCATTTTTATTTTCAGTAAGCAAGAAATATTCGCCTCCTGCAAGCCCTCCTATTGATATTTGCTTTGATCCTAAAATATTTACGTTTTCTTCACGATTCCAAACCACTTTCCCTTCTCTGTCAATTAGTTTCATTGATTCAATCACCGCTGATCCTTTTAAAGGTTTAAGTGTAAAGATGCCGTTGCAAGGATTGGGATAGATTGTATACATATCGTCAAAAGCAGGGTTGTTGAAATGAATCATAATGTCTTTAGTAACTGAGCATCCCTTGTTACAGGTAATTGTAAGAGTGGCAGTTTTCGTTCCGTTAATGGATGATAGTGAGTCGATGATGATAGATGAGCTTGTAGCTCCGGTTGGTTGCCAGTCGTAGCTCATAATGTTATTCTGAGTTGCATCCAGAAGCACAGATCTTCCGTTGCTGATAATGGTATCAGATGGTAAATTGATAATCGGTAAGAATTGAATATCGAGACTAGTTGTTTTGTCTAAATCAGGGCAGCCTTCATATCCCTGCAGGTGCATTTTCAGAGTGGTATGCTGGTTTTGAATATCGAGAGCGCCTGGTTTATAAACCGGATTTACCAGGTTGTTATCATCAAAAGTCCCGTCGCCTTCTGTTTGCCATGCAATATTAAAATAGTTATCGGCAGTAGCTGAGGTTTCAAAAACAGAGTTTGCACATACCGAACCGGTTTCTGGTACATTTGCTCCTACATCTTCATGCACCGGCAGATGTATATTATCAATCCATGCGGCATCGGAGCCGGCAAATCCTTCGCTATTTTTACTGTAACGCCATTCAAGCTGGTGCATACCGGGTTCAACTTTGTAACTGTGATAAGCCCAATCCGTGATGCCACTCCATTCGCCCATCTTTGTGCCATCAACTATAAATTGTAGTTTATCCCCATGTTCACTCGATGTTTTGGACCAGAAACCTACAAAATCACAACCTTTTACTTCACAAAGGTATTCGAGTGAAGAGTATTCGTTATCATTAATTTGACCTGATCGCAGGGAATGTGTTCCGTCAAAAAACTCAGCTCCATCATTTTTCCATTGTTGTATGCCGCTGTTGCTCCAAAGTAACTGGCTTTTAAATGCCGGCTCAAAATCCTCGTCAGGAGCATAAATTGTTGTAAAATCCATTACCTTGCTGTCAGCACTTCCAAACCTATTAACAGGAACTACTTTCCAGTAATATTTGGAATTATATTTTAAATTGAAATCAGCTTTTAACTGAGTGGAGGTAAGTTTCTGCCCATTAACAAGATTACTCGGAGGATTATCGGTTCCCAGATAAAACAGATAGTAATCAGGGGTTCCTCCATCGACAGATTCCCAGGTGAAAACAGTATTTATAGGTTGTAATTTACTGTGATTAACAGGTGTGCTGTATCCAAGACTTCCGGGTTTATGAACCACATCAATAGTTGCAATATAAGGAAGGTAATTCAGAGCTGTAACCGTGAGTGTAAGCTCGTTGCCTGATGCGGACCTGTCAAGGTAAATTGTAGCTTTGCCTTCACTGATAGCAGCTGTTCCCAAAATAACACTCTGGCTGCTGATACATGCAAATCCTTTTTCCGAATTACACGCAAGGGAATAGTAGTCTTTTCCTGCACCGATTATTCCTTTGTGGTCAACAATAAATTGTTTTGGCTCAGCTGTGCGTACCTTGAGTGTAGGATCACCAAAGAGGATCCAGGTATCTGTTGTTGCATACCCGGCTGACCCGTAAATGTCATTCATGCTCATCATTCCTCTAACAGATATGGCACCCATTGTTGAAAGTTCTTCCTGTGGGTTACTCAATAATTCAGCAATTTTGTCTTGGGCTTCCATAGGTGGATAGCTGGTTTGTGTGCCCGATGACATTAATGCTGCCAATGCGCCTGTAGGCCGGCCACTGTTGCTTGTTGCCCGCATCCATGTTTCAGCAACGCATGTTTTGTCAACAAAATTACCGGTTTCGCAGGCAGCTGCCCAAATAATCGGACATTTGTCGTTATTGGCCAAATTGTCGACAACACTTTTGGTAATTGAACCGGTTGCCATCGAATTTGGAGAGCCATGCCCGGCATAGAAAATAATTCCGTTTCCCTGGTTTATTTTTGCAGAGATATCAGCTGCTGAAGGATTTCCATTAGCATCGGATTCGCCCTGGGAGCCGTCAAAAAATTCATTGTAATGGCTATAAGTTGTTGCATTTACTTCTTTAAGCAAATTCCGGATATGCTGAAAATCGGATTCTCCGTCATCCCCAGGGCTCAATGTTGATGCAATACCAGTAGCCGTAGTTAACCAGGAAGATTCAACCGAAGGATTCTTTTCATACTCCAGTGTGCGGTTCACTTGTGTTTCAACATCTTTAACGATCTCTGCCGAAAATCTTCCCACCAGGATGTCCGGGTAATGATCATTGCCTGCTAAATAGGAGTAGTAATTATCACTTGCCCCGTAAGGATACTGATATGGAGGAATCTGTTTGGCATCGCCAACCAGTAGCAGGTATGCCAGGTTGCCGTTGTTGTAATAATAATCTTTTACAAAATTATATATGGCTTCGGACCCGGAGAACTGCTCTGCATTTACAATTTCTGTTGCAATTCCGGATTGCATTTTCCAAACGGCCAAAGGTTCGATAGCTTTTTTGAAACTTTCGGGGCAAATAATCAGCATACTGCCACGTTCGGATGGAAGCTGCCCTGATTTTAACATCGAAACCCTGGAATTAATACTTTTAACTTCAACTCCTTCAATTGGTTTAATCCTGTAGTCGTTGTCGTTGAGCGGGTTTTCGCCTGCGAGCCCGGTATTTACTATAGTGAAGGTAATCGCAAAGTAAAACCGCAAAACCCGTGTAACCGGGTTATATTGAAACGGATATACCTGTAAAGTCTGGGCACGTGAACTCCGAACCAGATAGGGTTGTTGCAGCTCAAATAATTTGTCCGGAAAGAATTCATCCGCTGTGTAAGTTCCGCTTTTGGTAATAGCTTGAATGCTTCCATCCCTGCTTATATTCCCGCTTGAAGGAATGATATCAATATCTGTATAATCTATATATTGTGATGAAGTAACACTGGCTTCCAAGCTGCCAGCGGCGGGAATCTGAAGACTATAACTTAATTTTTGCAGATCAGGACTTCCTGCTATCAGCAATGGATGACCTCCGGAAATTTGTGGAATATTGGATTTTTTACTTTCGAAGAGAAATTCCTGCAGATAAAAACCAGGAATCTCAACTGAAATATCGGTTGAGGCAGTGATGCTACCCGAGGTTTTTACCTGTGGAACTGCCGGTGTTTTTGATGAAACTCCAACCCATTGTTGACCTGATGCTATTAAAGCAGTCAGGGTGAAACAAAACATAAGCATTACGAGCTTATTGGAGTATATACGAGTCAATGTGAGAGAGTTTTGTATATATCTATAACCCTTCAGGGGAAAAGTAATACAAAATCAAGCTATATTTCCAGAATATTTAAAGGCAATTATCTACTCTCTTGGTTCTTGTGCCAATGTACAAGACAAAATATCAATTTTGAAGACTGTAGATCTCGGTTGAATTCAAGTTTATGTATCTGTAAAGTGTATGAATTAAAAGTCCCGCCATCAGCTTTTTATTTAGCATGATTGACGGGAATTCTTTAAAGCTTAATCAAATATGATAAAAAAGCAGCCGCGTAATTTATTTTCAGTTAGTCAGTTTTTTTTCAAACAAATCCTAAAGAATTGGTTGAAATGAGAAACAAACTTTTATTAATCCTGAATCACCATTTTAGCAACCACGCAAATATCAGCGGAGCAACAATAGTAGCATCACTTTCCACTATAAATTTTGGGGTATCAATGGCAAGTTTACCCCAGGTGATTTTTTCGTTTGGAACAGCGCCTGAGTAGGAGCCATACGATGTGGTTGAATCTGAAATCTGGCAGAAATAACTCCAGAAAGGAACATCATGCCATTCCAGGTCCTGGTACATCATGGGCACAACGCAAATTGGGAAATCGCCTGAAATACCCCCACCAATCTGGAAAAATCCCACACCTTTGCCTGCCGAATTGGCCCGGTACCAATCTGTAAGCCACATCATATATTCAATGCCGGTTTTTATGGTCGAAGGTTTGAGCTCACCTTTAATGCAGTAGGAAGCAAATATATTTCCCATAGTGCTGTCCTCCCAGCCCGGAACAATAATTGGCAGGTTTTTTGCGGCAGCAGCCAGCATCCACGAGTGTTTTGGATCGATTTCGTAATCGTTTTCCATTACCTTGCTTAGAAGCAGTTTGTACATGAATTCGTGAGGGAAAAACCGTTCGCCTTTGGCTTCGGCGTCTTTCCATATTTTAACTATATGATGCTGAATTTTCCGGAAAGCTTCTTCTTCAGGAATACAAGTATCGGTAACGCGGTTCAGGCCTTTTTCGAGCAGTTTGTTTTCGTCTTCCGGGGTAAGATCCCGGTAATTGGGAACACGGCGGTAGTGGGAATGAGCCACCAGGTTCATAATATCTTCTTCGAGGTTGGCGCCGGTGCAGCTGATAATCTGAACTTTATCCTGGCGAATCATTTCGGCTAACGAAATTCCAAGTTCAGCCGTGCTCATGGCTCCACCCATAGAAATCAACATTTTTCCGCCTTCAAGCAGATGTGTTTCATATGCTTTAGCAGCATCAACCAATGCGGCTGAGTTGAAATGTCTGTAGTGATATTCAATAAATTGAGAGATAGGACCTCGGTTCATAGGATAGGATTTTTGCAAAGGTAAAAAATCAATGTCAGAATGAATCAAATTTTAGTGAATTTAGTGTTTTAGCAGGAATATTCGCTTATTTCTCAGCAGTATATATTCCCTTAAAAGGGTATAGTTTACTAAGATTTTGAGCCCATTGTATTCAGGTTTTAACTCAGATAATCTCTTACAACCTTTTTAATATCGTCCTGCACTTTTTCCCACGTTTGCCCTTTAAAACATGCAGGCGTTTCACTATCGTCGGCTTCAGTAAAATTACTAATAGCGTTTGGGATACTTATAGCGAGCATTTGATTGGGATATTTCTGTTTGTGCCAGTCCATGATTTGCTGCAAAGAATAATGCTGAAGCAATTCATGCAAGCCCCAAAAATTCTTTTTTTGGGCCCGGCCCAGAATAGCCTGTATTTTCATGGCGGCTATATCAGAGTTGGTATACATCCTGATATTATCTTCAGTAACAAATTTAGCAATGGGAGGATGAGGAAAGTAAACTATATTAATCTTGATTTTTTGAATGTAACAAAATATTCCAAACTTTTTATGCCCGCTTTCATAACTGAAATCATTGCTGAATTCCAGCTGCAATTCATTTTCGATTTTTATATGATCAAATTTTTCGTGAAAAAATATATCCAGGTCTACAGAACTGCGGTGACCAAAACGCAAAGCTAAAGCCGTTCCTCCAACTAAATTAAATGGTCGAAGAGACGGCAATGCCATCAGCTTTTTCAGTAAGGAAAAAGTTCCGGGTTCAACTGCCTCAGTATGTAGTATCTAAATTCTTTTAAAGGTTTACCTGTTATTGCACTAGCCAGATGGATATGGTGTTCGGGCAGATACTTCGTTTGTAATAATATCTCTGTCACCTTCTCATCGCCATAGTACCTTCGGCATTGGCGGATATCTTCCACATCGCCGCGCTCAAAAATCCGTGCTATTACCCAGTTGGCTTTGGCATCGTAGTCAATCTGCTCAAAGTTTACATCCCAGAATATGCGTTTTTCGAAAATGGGCTTCATTTTATTCATACTGCGAAAATAACGAAATTGAACGATTTTTGGAACAATAGTCTTTGTAATTATCAGAGATTTATTCCAACAACATGTAGAAACAGGCCTAAGTAACCTTTTACTAATTCTCTCTTCCTGGTATGTACAGTACGCATTTTTATTGATGTTCTTTAATCTCACTTCCAACTATATTCCGACATATGTATATCATCTGCAAATTAACCGTACCTTTGCACTCCTTTTTACAAGAAAATTATTTCATGCAAAGCATCCGTAACATTGCCATTATTGCCCATGTCGACCACGGCAAAACAACACTGGTTGACAAGATATTACACAGTTGTAACCTTTTTCGCGACAACCAGGAAACCGGTGAACTCATACTCGACAACAATGACCTGGAACGTGAACGTGGTATCACAATCACCTCGAAAAATGTTTCGGTAGAATATAAAGGTGTAAAAATAAATATTATTGATACTCCGGGTCACGCCGATTTTGGCGGTGAAGTGGAACGAGTACTAAAAATGGCCGATGGCGTTTTGCTGTTGGTTGATGCCTTCGAAGGACCCATGCCACAAACACGTTTTGTAACACAAAAAGCGCTTTCGTTAGGTTTGTTGCCTATAGTGGTAATAAATAAAGTGGATAAAGAAAACTGCCGTCCCGACGAAGTTCAGGAGCAGGTATATGAACTTTTCTTTAACCTGGAAGCTTCTGATAAACAGCTTGATTTTCAAACTTTATATGGTTCGAGTAAACAAGGATGGATGAATACAACCTGGATAGAAGAAACAGATAATATTTTCCCTCTTCTGGATGCAATAATAAAATATATTCCTGAAGCCCCGATTCCGGAAGGTCCTTTGCAAATGCAGATTACATCACTCGATTATAGTTCGTATGTAGGTCGCATTGCTATCGGGCGTGTATCGCGCGGAATAGTAACCGAAGGTATGAATGTATCCCTGCTGAAAAGAGACGGTTCCATTACAAAATCAAAAATCAAGGAATTGTTTTCATTCTCAGGCCTTGGACGGGTAAAAGTAGACTCAGTGCATTCAGGCGACATATGCGCATTAGTTGGACTCGAGGGTTTCGATATCGGTGATACAGTTACCGATCCTGAAACACCTGAACGTTTGCCTGATATTCATATTGATGAGCCGACAATGAGTATGCTCTTCGCAATCAATAACTCTCCGTTTTTTGGTAAGGAAGGCAAATTTGTTACATCGAGACATTTGAACGAAAGGCTCAAAAAAGAGACTGAAAAGAACCTGGCACTTCGTGTTGAAGAAACAGGCTCCTCAGATCAGTTTATAGTTTATGGCCGTGGTATTCTTCACCTTTCAATCCTGATTGAAACGATGCGACGCGAAGGTTACGAATTACAGGTTGGCCAGCCACAGGTTATTATTAAAGAAATCGACGGGGTAAAATGCGAACCTATTGAAACACTGATCGTTGATACTCCGCTTGAAGTATCAGGTAAAGTAATCGACCTTGTTACTCAACGTCGTGGTGACATGTTGGCTATGACACCAAAAGGTGACCTGATGCATCTCGAATTCGTTATTCCGTCACGCGGGATAATCGGTCTCCGTAATGCCGTTCTCACAGCTACGGCCGGCGAAGCCATTATGGCTCATCGCTTTAAAGCATTTGAGCCCTGGAAAGGCGCATTGCCACAGCGTTTGGCTGGTGTTTTGATCAGCATTGATACAGGCATGGCAACAGCATATAGTATTGACAAACTAACTGATCGCGGACGCTTTTTTATTGAACCTTTCGACCAGATTTACGAAGGTCAGATTGTAGGCGAAAATTCACGCGATAACGACTTGGGAGTTAATATTTCCAAGGCTAAGCAGATGACTAACTTCCGTACAACGGCAAAGGACGAAGCTGTTCGTATGCCGCCAGCCGTTAAGTTTACACTCGAAGAAGCACTTGAATATATACAAATTGACGAATTGGTGGAAATTACTCCCAAATCGATGCGTTTACGTAAAATTTACCTGAAAGAATACGAACGGAAACGTATGTCGAAGTAAGGATTAGTTAATAGTTATTTGAAAAAAAGTTAAGAGTAAACAATGATTTACGATTGACGAATGACGAGGTACGATTGAGGACGATGAATAGTTAATGGTAAATTAGTTAATAGTTAAAGGTTTAGTTACGATTGACGAATGACGAGGTACGATTTGGGACAAATTAAACATAATCCTGAATCGTATCTCGTTTAATATAAATCAAAATTCGTAAATCACATCTTGTAAATCGTACCTCGTAAATTGTTCCTCATACATCATAAATAGGACTTAAAAAACTACAAGTATCCCCAATCGTAAATCGTACCTCGTACTTTATAAATAATTCCTTGTATGAAATCAACCAGAATTTCACTGATCCTTGTTTTTGTTACCCTAATCAGTTTCTTTGCCAAAGCCGACGAAGGCATGTGGCTGCCTATGCTTGTAAGTAAATACAATATCAGTACAATGCAGCAAATGGGTCTCAAACTGTCCATTGACCAGATATACAGTGTAAATCAGGCTTGTCTGAAAGATGCAGTTATTGCACTTGACCATGGTGGATGCACGGGCTCAATTATTTCACAAAAAGGATTGCTGATAACAAACCATCATTGCGGTTACGAAGCTATTGCCGAGCAAAGTACTGTTGGCAGCGATTTTCTAACCGATGGATTCTGGGCCATGCGTCCTGAAGAGGAATTACCGATTCCGGGCAAAACGGTTTCATTCCTTATCCGTATGGAAGATGTTACTTCCCGCATACTGGCAAAATTAACTCCTGAAATGGAAGAAGGAGAAAGAGGCCAGGCAATACAGAAAGAATCAGATCTGATTATTGAAGAGGCCGAAGCTGCAGCCGGGCCTGATTTTGAAGTTTCAGTTGAAAGTATGTTTGAAGGAAATGAATATTATATGTTTGTTTATCAAACTTTTAATGATGTTCGCATGGTAGGCGCTCCGCCTTCGTCCATCGGCAAGTTTGGCGGTGATACCGATAACTGGATGTGGCCGCGTCATACAGGTGATTTTTGCCTGTTGCGTGTTTATTCAGGAACCGATGGTAAACCAGCCGAATATTCAAAAGATAATAAGCCATTGCAGCCAAAGTACTTCCTTCCGGTATCGCTTGCAGGTGTTAAAGAGGGTGATTTTTCAATGATAATGGGTTATCCCGGAGCCACTGACCGCTACCTTACCTCGTATGGAATTGAGGAAAAGCTTACACAGAGCAATCCTGCTGATATAAAAGCCAAATGGGTAAAAATGGAAGTGATGAAGAAATACATGGATGCAGATGAAGCAACCAGGATTGCCTATGCCGGGAATTATGCTTACCTCGGGAATTTCTGGAAGAAATCGCTACAGGAAAGTAAAGCATTGCTAAGGCTGAAAGTGTATGATGACAAGAAAAAAGTAGAAGATGACTTCCAAACCTGGGTAGACCTCGACGAAAGCAGGAAGGCCAGATATGGAAATGTAATGAATGATTTTGCTGCAGTGTATAAAACTGCCTCCGAAACTCGCGCCAACGCAGCTATTGCTTACGCCGCCGAATTGCTCACCGATTGCAGGATTTTATATATAGCATTTCAAACCGGTGAATTGAGTAGCAGGTTTGATTCAGCAGATTTCAATGAAATGATCGGCATCAATAAGAAAAGAGCAACTAAATTTTATAAAACTTTTAACCCGGCTCTGGAAAAGGAAATGCTCCGAAATATGATTGAACTTTATCAAAAGAATGTAGCGTCACAATATATTCCGGACTGCTACGAAACCATCAGGAAGAAATTCAAGGGTGATATCGTGAAATATGTTGACCATATTTTTAATCGTTCCATTTTTGCTTCCGAAGCCAGCCTGCTTGAGTTCCTGAACCATCCGAAAAAGAAAGCTCTCGAAAAAGACCCTGCCTATGTGGCGGCAAATTCATTTATTACTTCATATATGATCGCCCGGATGGCGCAGATGTTAGATGAGGATCAATACACAAAAGCCCGCCGTCTTTATATTGCCGGTTTGCGTGAAATGAATCCGGATAAAATATTTTATCCCGATGCAAACAGTACCATGCGTTTAACCTATGGTAGGGCGGAACCTTATAAGCCAGCCGATGCCCTTTTTGCTGATTATTACACTACATTGCAAGGTGTTATGGAAAAAGAAGATTCGACCAACCAGGAATTTATTGTTTCTCCAAAGTTGAAAGAATTATTTAATAAAAAGGATTTCGGACCCTATGCTGATAATGGAATAATGCATGTTTGTTTTATCACTACTCATGATATTACCGGCGGCAATTCAGGCAGCCCGGTTATAAATGGGAATGGTGAACTTATTGGCCTGGCTTTCGATGGTAACTCCGAAGCCATGAGCAGCGATATTAAGTTTGATGTTAATCTGCAGCGGACTATTAATGTTGATATCCGGTATGTTCTTTTTGTAGTGGATAAATATGCCGGAGCAGGTTATCTGCTGGATGAAATGAAGGTGGTGAAATAGAGTTATTTATGGACGGCGGTATGGCCAGTAAGTGATTGCGGACGATTTCTTGTCAAGAAACACAAAAAGTTGAAACGGGTTACAAACCTTAGTATGCCACTGAAACCTTTATTGACTATATCGCTTGTTTTAGGCTGGGCATTTTTCAGTTCAATCCAGGTAAATTTAACTGGTTTATTCTTTTTTCTCTTTTTCTTTGATAATCTGAAATTTCAGCATAAAGTGTCTCAGACCTTGAAAAAATCAAATGAGTCAATGCACATGCCATTTTATATCCTTCAGCTAATTCAACTGTACACATTATCCTTGAAATATCTCCGCTATTATGAACACTCATAATTGTCAACTCTGTCTTGAAAGTAATTGGGTGTCCATTTTTACGAAAAATCTGCACCAATTCTCGAATTGGGTAAACTTTTAAAGGAAGGTTTTCACTAATCTTTGCTGTTAAGTCCTTATATTGTTCTGATATATCCATAATTATCAGTTTACCAAAGGTCAAATTTACGTTGTTCCATTGGAACCATTCTCACATTCTCTATGTTTGTCAATATTTTATCAAGTATCTTTTTAAAATCCTTTTTATTCGGCAGATTATCAAAAAAAATTTACAAAATCGCTTCTTCTAAACCCCAATCAGTCAACCATTCCTTAATAATTGTTTCAGATTCATCAAGAAACTCGTCGTCTGTATCGCAATCATCTGCCAATACTCCAAATTGCAAATTCAAATCATGATGAAATCTCTCTGCTGTTTCGATTATCGCTGTATGAGCCTCTCGTGATAAATCATATGTATCCATATGTTGTGTCGTTTTTCCCGCTTTCCCGATAACTTTTAAAGAGCAATCAAATAATAATCACTTCATCAATATTTATCCTGATCATCAATGCCGGAACTACCGTTATTGTTTTTGTCGAAAGTAACACAATTAAAATAATCCTCTTTCAAACCATCGGGTCTTTCAAAATCACCTTTGGTGAGTTGAAGTTGATTGTCAGCATATATTTTTTTCATATACAATGCCCAGATCGGCAAAGCCATATTGGCGCCCTGGCCGAGAGAAGTGAGGCGAAAACGTATGGTCCTATCATCGCCACCAACCCAAACACCGGTAACGAGGTCGGGAGTAAGACCCATAAACCAGCCATCGGAATTGCTTTGTGTGGTGCCGGTTTTACCTGCAATTGGATTGGTAAGCCCATATTTACCACGGAGCCGCATACCGGTCCCACTTTCGACAACACCTTTCATCAATCCAATCATCATGTAAGCAGTTTGTTCACTGAGTGCTTCATCCTGATGCGGAACAAACTGGGCAATTACATTTCCGTGTTTATCTTCAATACGGGTTACAAACAGGGGCTGTACAAAAATTCCCTTATTGGCAAACGTACTCATTGCTCCTGTCATTTCATACAGCGAAATATCTGGCGTTCCAAGACATATAGATGGAACGGCAGGCAGGTAGCTGAAAATTCCCATTTTGCGCGCTATTTTTATTACCGCCTGGGGAGAAAACCGTTTGATCAGATAAACTGAAATCCAGTTAATTGAATTGGCAAGGGCTTCTTTAAGGGTAACCATTTCTCCTTCTTTGTATTTGCTCGAGTTTCCCGGTGACCATAATTTTCCGTTTGCTTCGATTGAATACTGAACATTAGGCACCTGGGAACATGGGTACATCTGACCATCCTGCATGGCAACGGTATACACAAAAGGCTTAAATGTTGATCCAACCTGCCTGCGGGCCACAACAACATGATCATACTTAAAATACCTGAAATTTATCCCGCCTACATATGCCCTTACATACCCGGTTTGAGGTTCCATCGACATCATACCAGCATTCAAAAACCATTTATGGTATTTAATGGAATCCATCGGGCTCATTACTGTATCAATTTCTCCTTTCCACGAAAAAACCCTCATAGGAATAGGTGTTCTAAATGCCAGTTCAATAGAGTCGTTTGATAAACCGGCCTTTTTCATACTGTGATAACGATCCGATCGTTTTTCGGAGGTAATCAATAATTTTTTAATTTCATTTTTATCGGAAAGATCATATGGAGCATGAGAATTTCCTTTCCAATGTTTATAAAAAGCTGGTTGCAGATCCAGTGACATATGCTCGGTAACAGCCTCTTCAGCATACCGCTGCATATGTGAGTTGATTGTAGTATAAATTTTTAGACCATCTTTGTAAAGATTGTAATATGTTCCGTCTGCTTTTTTGTTTTTAGCTACCCATCCAAATGCAGGATCGCGAAGCCAGCGAATAGAGTCTGCCGTATAATCATCGGGGCTATCGTAATCGTCTTTTTCCGGTTTATCAGCCATTAGTGATTGCCGAAGGTATTCCCTGAAATATGTAGCGGGTCCGCTGTTGTGATCCTGTAAAGTGTATTGCGACATGTCGAGGGGCAAAACACGCACCGAATCATATTGTTTTTCAGTGATATAGTTATTTTCAACCATTTGGTTCAAAACTACTTCACGGCGTTTTTTCGAACGTTGTTTATTTCGGACCGGGCTATAATAAGAAGGTGCCCTTAACAAACCTATCAGGGTGGCCGATTCCTGTATATTCAGTTGAGCCGGTGTCTTATCGAAATAGGTTCTGGCTGCTGATTTTACGCCATAAGCCAGGCTACCAAAATCAACTGTATTCAGGTACAAGGCAAGGATTTCTTCCTTGGTGTAGTTCCGTTCGAGTCGGATAGCAGTAATCCATTCTTTAAGTTTTGAAAAGCCTAGTCCTATGATGGTAGCGTGTTGTTCGCGGGGGAAAAGGTTCTTAGCCAATTGCTGTGTAATAGTACTTCCTCCTCCTTTATTTTTCCCGGTAACCATCCCCAATGCCACTCTTAACATTGCTCTGGCATCGATACCTGAATGTTGTTCGAACCGATAATCTTCGGTAGCAATCAGCGCTTTAACCAACCAGGGAGATAATTCTGAATAATGGATGTTAGAACGGTTTTCCAGGTAAAAGGATCCAAGAACTTTCTGATCAGCCGAAATTATTTCTGAAGCAAGTTTACTTTTAGGATTTTCAAGTTCTTCAAAGGATGGCATAAAACCTAACCAGCCCAGTGAAAGGGCAGCTAAAAACAAGGCAATAAACAAGAGGGATATGGTATACCATTTCCAGAACCATTTTACCCATTCGTTTTCATTCCGACTTTTTTTCATTTTTCAAATAATATCAATCTGCTATTTCGCTTCAGTTTACTTGTTTTTTAATGAGGATTCCAACATCCGAAATACCTTTAAGCGTATCTTTTCGCATGGCCTGGTTTACGGCAATAATATAATTTCCCGGTTTGCGGAAATACACCCCCTTGCGAAACAGGAACCTGTTATCCTTGTGTTTGCCCGTCCCTTTGCCATACCATTTGCCATCAGGTGCTGCCAGTATACATTCGGCTGTGTCGCGCGAGAATGAATTGTCAGGATAATATGCGGTTATAAACAAATACAGGTTTTGCATATCGTAATCCGTTGTATTGCGGATTTCGAAATAAAAATTATAAGAAGAAAGCGTGTCTTTTGAATCGAACGTATAAAAAAGTGTATCAGAGGCTTTCCATTCGTTATTTTTGAGGTGAATGGATTCAGAGTGAAAAACATCATTATTGCATGCGGATGCAACCAGAATGGTAACAAATAAGAATGCAGCATTCCGGATCAGCAAATGTTGGGTGATGATTTTATTGAGCTTCATGAATATTTTATCTGTCATCAGACAAGTGAAAGGTTACTTTTTTTTATCAAACCGGTACAGATCTTCACTTGCAACAACAAGCCCGATAGCTGGTTTTTTGTCCTGTTTTATGGTGAAATCTTCGATTTTATCAGGTATTTTGCCGGATTTATTCATTGCTATCACTTCCTTAACCCTGCTTACTGTTAATGCAAACATTTCATGTTCTTTTCCTTTATATCCAAACCACATAGTTCCGCCGAAGACATCGATTTTTTGTAAAAGAACATCGCCTTGCTTAGTTTTAAGAATTGCATTTTCTTCCGGAAAATCTTTCAAGGCATCGTTGTAAGCTTCTACTTCGTAATTAAGGCAACATTTGAGTTTTGAACATTGCCCGGCAAGTTTTTGTGGATTTGACGATAACTGCTGAACCCTTGCCGACGAAGTTGATACCGAGTGGAAACCACTGATCCATGTAGAACAACATAACTCGCGTCCGCATGAGCCAATGCCTCCTAACTTGCTGGCTTCCTGCCTCATACCAATTTGGCGCATTTCGATCCTGATCTTCAGCTCATCAGCCAGTATTTTAATCAGTTCCCTGAAATCAACCCTGTCCTCAGCTGTATAAAAAAATATTGCTTTGGTGTCATCACCCTGGTATTCAATATCGTTAACCTTCATTTTAAGGCCAAGTTTCAGGGCGGCAACCCTGGTTTTATATAGGGCGTCGTGCTCTTTCGAAATAGCAGTAAGCCATTTATCAATATCTGGCTGCTTGGCTTTGCGATAGAGTTTACGAAGGTCTTCTTTGGCCGGATTTACATTTTTACGAATCATCTGTAACCTGGCAGTTTCGCCGGTTAAAGTTACAATGCCAATATCATGGCCGGGTGATGCTTCAACAGCAACAATATCTCCGTTGTGTATGGATAAACCTGTAGGAATACGGTAAAAGTCTTTATGGTTATTTTTAAACCTGACTTCTGCACAATCGAATTTACCTGTACTACCGGGTAAAGGTAGTTTGCATAACCAGTCGTAGGTTGCCAGTTTGGCGCACTTTTGCTCTGCTCCGGCCTGGCCAATAAGCGGGTTGCTGTTTCCGCAACAGCCTCTTGGCCCGATATTTTCCTTGTTCGTTATATGAGGTTGTATGTTTTCTTCCATGTTGAGTTAAAGTGTGACCTCCGTAAACTTCAGTGAATAATTAACGAAGGTATTGCGGTTATAGTATATCCCGGAAGCTTGCTGCTGCTCAATAAAAGCATTGACCGATCCGGTAAGAAGCGACAAATTTACACATTTTTAACTTGAGGCGTTGCCGGAATTTTCAATATCCTGGCAATGAGGTGCGAAAGGTCAGTTAAAACGATCTGGGCATTCGCATTCCGCTCAATATGAAAGATGGCACGGTTAAACTCTTCGTCGAAATAATTTATGTTTCGCGGATGAATGAATTTGGAGAAATTTTTAACAAAATCGAGTTCCTCGCCATCAAGTTTTACCAGGTGATGATTGCCAACATTATACTGCAGGCAAATCCTGAATATATCGAGGCTGTATGCAAGCATCTCTTTCTGTTTCTCGCGGCTCCCGTCGCCGATTAAAAGCGGAATTGTTTCCTGGAGTTTATCGTAATCTTTCAGATCCTTTGAAATGGTAAAACAGCGTCGCATCCATTCGCGGAAAATGGTAAACCTTTCGCGTTCCGTTTCAAGGGAATCAGATCCCGATCCGTTTTTACCTGCAAGCATCAAGGCTGCTGTGTAATTTCCGTCGGCAAGCCGGGCAATTTTTGAAGCATCAACTGTATTGATTCCATGTTGTTGTTCAAGAGCCAGCTGTATTTCAGCATCATTCAGGCGAGGAAACTTAATCAGTTGTGCCCGTGAAAGTATGGTTGCAATAATTTGTTCCTGGTTTTCGGATACCAGGATAAAAAGGGTTTTGGCTGAAGGTTCTTCCAGGTTTTTGAGAAGCTTATTGGCTGACGTTGCATTCATTTTTTCAACCATCCAGATGATCATCACTTTATACTCAGCCTCATAGGCTTTGTATGCCAGCGTTCGGTTAATGCCATCCGCTTCGTCGGCATTGATCATTCCTTGTTTCTTTTCTATTCCGATTTTTTCGTACCAGTCGGGGAGTGAAACATAGTAATTATTCTGTTGCAGGAACTCGCGCCAGGGGATAATAAAGTCCTTGCTGAAAATCTTTTTATCATCAACTTCCTTTGTTTTGTTGATGGGATAAATAAAATGAAGGTCGGGATGAATTAGTTTGCTGTATTTCCTGCACGACGGACATTCACCGCACGAATCTTCAGGAGTGCGGTTACGGCAATTGATGTACTGGGCATACGCTAAAGCAAGTGCCAGTTTACCTGATCCTTCAGGCCCCAGGAAAAGCTGGGCATGGCTGACCCTGTTATCGAGAACGGTACGTTTAAGTCGTTGCTTCAGAGGCTCCTGCCCTATAATGTCACTGAATTTCATACGTTGTCAGGTAGAATAACTTCCTGCCAAAGGTAAGATTTTTTTGGGAGTTGGGAAACAGGTAATGACATCAAACGAATAACGATGAAAAGTCAATTTTTGAGATCTCTTATGATTGTTAATACAGGCACATTTCAGAAAAAAGCTACAACATTTGGGCAATAACCTGCAATAAAATTATTACTAAATCCGGAGTTATTTGTCAACTAAAAAACCTGAAAAGCTTTTCGGATTTCAGGTTCTTAGCAATAGAATAAGTTTTATTAGCTTGTATTGGCGTTAAAATCCGCCTGCTTTAACTTCTTTTTTCTGAGCTCCTATTTTTGCTCCCAGGAACTCACGGTTCATGCGGGCAATATTGTCAATTGAAATTTCTTTCGGGCATTCTGCTTCACATGCACCGGTATTGGTACAGTTACCAAATCCCAGTTCGTCCATCTTAGCAACCATAGCCTGCACCCTGCGGGTCGCTTCAGTTCTGCCCTGGGGCAACAAAGCCAGGTGCGATACCTTGGCTGCTACAAACAGCATGGCCGATGCATTCTTACAGGCTGCAACGCAAGCACCACAACCAATACATGCCGCTGCATCCATGGCCGATTCGGACTCTTGCTTAGCAATAAGTATTGCATTTGCATCTGGAATGCCTCCGGTGTTTGCTGAAATATATCCACCGGCCTGGATGATTTTATCAAAAGCCTGACGGTCGACCATCAGGTCGCATATCACAGGAAATGCTTTGGAGCGCCAAGGCTCAATAACAATGGTGTCGCCATCTTTAAACTTGCGCATATGCAGCTGGCAGGTGGTAACTGCATCATCAGGTCCGTGCGGACGACCGTTGATATACAGGCTGCATGCGCCACATATTCCTTCGCGGCAATCGTGATCGAACACCACAGGATCTTCGCCTTTGGTCACCTGTTGTTCGTTTACCACATCAAGCATCTCGAGGAACGAAGAGCTATCGCTTATTCCGTTAGCTTTATAGGTAACAAATTTGCCCTTGGCTTTGGCATTCTTCTGACGCCATATTTTTAGTGTAAAATCCATCTTAAAAGGGTTTATGGGTCAGGGGTTAGGATCTAGGAGATACAACATTAGTAATTTGCTCCTATAATCAGAACCTCGTGTCCTTATGTTTTATTTTATTTTGTCTGCAAGCTTGGTAATTATAGCATTGAGTATTCTGCCAATTTCGTTAATTGCACTCTCAACCTCAGAACATTTTTCTGAACTTAAATACTCCTGATTGGTAGAGATGACAATTAAAGTATTAAGTTCATATAGTGATCCTCGCGAAATCTCAAGGAATTGGATATAGTTTTTAGTTGTTCCTCTGCTCCATCCTTCTGCCACATTTGTTGGCACCGAAATTACTGCCCGCCTCATCTGGCTCGTCAAACCATAAAGTTCTTCTTTTGGAAAATGTTTAGTCACTTTATAAATTTCATTTACAAGCTCAATTCCCTTTTGCCAGACAATCAAATCCTTGAATGATTCAACCTTTTTATTTTCCATTATCCTGCACTTTTAGTTTTGTTGCACAATTCCAATTATCGCACACACTAACCCCTAAATCCTAACCCCCAACTCCTACTTATAATTACGTTGTTTAACTTCAATCGCTTCATATTCAAGCAGTTCTTTATTTAATTTTGGTTCTTTCCCATCACCGGTGTATTCCCAGGCAGCCACGTACATATAGTCTTCATCATTACGCATAGCTTCGCCTTCAGGAGTCTGGTATTCCTCACGGAAATGGCCGCCGCAGGATTCCTCCCTGTTCAGAGCATCCATGGCCATCAGTTCGCCTAGTTCGAGGAAATCGGCTACACGGCCTGCTTTCTCAAGCTCAGGATTTACTTCGTTATTTTCACCTGTTATTTTTACATCTTTCCAGAATTCGTCTCTTACCTCACGGATTAAGGTAATTGCTTTCTG
>JBBQGD010000031.1:0-24646 GCA_038322655.1 Bacteroidales bacterium
GTTAACATAGCCGTGTTGCCGTAAAGGAAACCGCCCATGGCTGCTGCAACTCCGGTAAATGAGTTAAGCAACGAAATTACCACCGGCATATCGGCTCCACCTATCGGCATTACAAAAGTTACTCCGTAAATAAGTGCTGCAAGCGCAAACAAGTATATAGGCAGGTTGTTTCCGGCTTCAGGTTTCATAAACAGAATAAAAACCAAAGCAACAAAAAGTACTGCCAGGAAAGTAAGATTAATAATTCGTAAAACAGGATGTTTTATATCGCCAATACGCCCGTCGAGTTTGCCAAAGGCGATCATACTTCCGGCGAAGGATACTCCTCCTATCATTAATCCCAGCAAAATGGCTATACCTTCACCGCCCAGCATATGCGGCGCTCCGATTGATGCAAGGTGATCCTGCATTTTCGGAAATTCCATCATCGAAATCAATGCAGCGCAAGCACCGCCCATTCCGTTGAAGATGGAGACCATTTGGGGCATCGCGGTCATCTTAACTTTAATTGATGCATACCAGCCGATAAAACTACCAATAGCGAGTGCAACAACTATCCAGATGACATTGCCTATGTGCTGTCCTTCTTTCTGATGGAAAAGGATAGTAAAAAGGATAGCTGCGGCCATACCTGCCGCGGCCCAAAGGTTACCTGAGCGGGCGGTAGCCGGGTGGCTGAGTTTTTTCAGTCCCAGTATAAAAAGTACCGAGGCGACTAAATAGGAAATCTCAAGTACAGAGAGTTCGGAGGTAAAAGTTTGAATTGTTTCCATGTTTTATCTCCTTATTTTTTCTTTTTCTTAAACATTTCGAGCATACGGTCGGTAACAACAAATCCGCCGACAACATTCAGCGTACCAAGTATCACGGCAATAAATCCGAGGATCAGCGAAAGAGTACTTTCAGCATGGCCCATTACAATTATAGCGCCTATAATTACAACTCCGTGTATGGCATTACTCCCCGACATCAGGGGCGTGTGCAGCACCGCAGGTACATGCGATATTACTTCAATCCCAAGAAATACAGAAAGGACAATGATAAAAATCAGGTCCTTGTATTCCAGGAAAAATTTCAAAACGTCTTCCATAGGTTGATTGTTTGTTATGATTTATAAGTTGATTGTATAAAATGTGCCTGGTGCTCAGTGCTTTGTGCCTGGTGCTCAGTGCTTAGTGTTTGATGCTTAGTGCGTTGTCTTCAGTTTATTTGTCAGGTAATTGTGATATTTTTTTTATTTTTCACTATTCACTATTCACTATTCACTATTCACTATTCACTATTCACTTTTCACTTTTCACTTTTCACTTTTCACTATTCACTTTTCTCTATTCACTATTCACTTTTCACTTTTCACTTTTCACTATTCACTTTTCACTTTTCTCTATTCTCTATCTCCCAATCGCCGCTTTCACCCTCTCGTGAACTATCTCTTTTCCATGCGTAACCGCTGTGCCTTTTACAATATCATCTTCCCAGTTCAGGTTCAGATCACCTTCTTTCGTGATGATAAGCTTCAGAAAATTAATCATGTTTTTACCATACATACGGCTGGCATCGGTTGGCATATCTGTAGGGAATTGTGAATTGCCTATAATTTTAACTCCATTATGAATCACTGTCTCATTGTCCCTGGTAAATTCACAGTTTCCTCCGGTTGATGCAGCAAGGTCAATAACAACAGAGCCAGGTTTCATGGATTCGACAGTTTCCTTTCGCAGCAGAATAGGGGCACGACGACCCGGAATCTGGGCAGTGCAAATTATTACATCCGATTTAACAGCCTGATCATGTATTGCTTGCGCCTGACGCGTTTTAAATTCCTCAGTTTGTTCTACTGCATAACCGCCGGCAGCTTTGTCGTCAATTGCGCCTTCAACTTCAACAAATTTTCCTCCAAGGCCTACAACTTCTTCTTTTACAGCTGCGCGAACATCGAACACATAGACAACTGCTCCGAGCTTACGCGAAGTAGCAATAGCCTGTAATCCGGCAACTCCTGCTCCCAGAATCAGCATATTGGCTGGCTTGATAGTTCCGGCAGCAGTCATAAACATTGGGAAAAATTTCGGTAAGGTGTTGGCTGCGGTAAGTACCGCTTTGTAACCTGCAACAGTGGCCATCGACGAAAGTATATCCATCGCCTGTGCACGTGAAGTACGTGGCACCACATCCATGCTGAATCCGGTAATGTTTTTGGCAGCAAGTTCTTTCACCAGGTCAGCGTTGAAATAAGGATTTAACACTGCCATAATCACTTGCCCATCTTTCATCATAGCAATTTCTGCAGAAGTGGGCGGCTGAATTTTAATAAGCAGATCAGCACCTGCAATTACATTGGCTTTGGCAGCTATGCTTGCACCTGCCTCCTCATAGTCTTTGTCCGAAGCATAAGCAGTAAGCCCTGCACCAGCTTCAACAAGCATAGTAACATTCATTTTTACCAGTGTGGCGACACTTTCGGGAAGCATGGCAACCCGGTTTTCGCCCGGAATTTCTTTAAGTATTCCTATTGTCATAACAGTAGGTTGTTTTAGGGATTTGTTCGAAGCAAATGTAAAGGAATTTTATCCATTCCAAGAACGATTTTTGAAGACTTTTTTATAACTTTCAGTATAATACTGAATTATGCACATAATTAATTTTAAATAGCATGAAGTAGTCGAGATTAAGTGATTGGTTAATCATTGATTCTCATTTTAGTAGGAATGTTTTTCTTGAAAACTTATTTCCGGAATTAGTGTTTAACATTTTTATGCAGCATTTTAAGTAGCTGTTTGTACATACGAAGTTTTGCATTTAATTAAAGAGCCATTTTTATTAAACCTTCAAATAAACAGAATAATGAAATGAGGAAAAGCAGGTAATTTTGCAAATATTTTAAAGTAATTTCACAATTCATCCGTCTACCTTAGTATATGGTAGATTTAATCTCACTTTCGCCCATGGCAAAACAGCAACGTATCCTGGATGCAGTCCAGAATTACGGGAAGCGTTTGTTCAGTTTTATTCGAAGCCGCGTTAAAAGTGACGAAGATGCTGAGGATATTCTGCAGGATGTCTGGTACCAGCTTAGCTCGCTTGTCGACATTGAACCTATCGAGCAGTTGAGTTCATGGTTGTACAGGGTTAGCCGTAACCGTATCGTGGATAAACAACGTAAACTAAAGCCACATTCCCTCGACGACCTTGTTTATAAAGATGAAGAAGGAGAGATTGTATATCCGGAAGCATTGCTCGCTACCGATTCGAATCCTGAAACTGAACTTGAAAGTGCTTTTTTAAGAGAGGAATTTTTTGAAGCATTAAAAGGGCTGCCTCCGAAACAAAGAGATGTTTTTGTGTGGAATGAGTTGGAAGACATGACTTTGCAGGAGATTGCCAATAAGACAGGTGAAAATATTAAAACGATCATATCGCGAAAACGCTACGCAGTTGCTAACCTGAGGCAGTGGTTTCAAAATTTATATAACGAATACTAACAATTTAAAACGTAGAAATCATGATGTTTTACAGTGAAAACAGAAGCAGAAGTTTCTGGGTCAAAAGAGTCATATTTATTCCAATTGCCATAGCAGCCGGCGTATTTATTTTCGGGAGCCTGGTTATGTTCCTTTGGAACAGTATTTTGCCTGTTGTATTTGGAATCAGTACGATAACTTTCTGGCAGGCGATTGGAATACTGGTATTATCGAAAATTCTCTTTGGAGGATTCGGGCGAGGACATGGTCGAAGCTATTCGGGTCGTGACTGGAGAAACCGCCATATGCACCTTAATCCTGAAGATCGGGAAAAAATGCGGGAAGAGTGGAGAAACAGGTGTCGTACTCAGCCTAAAACTGATTAAAAGCAACTTCTGATTCGGACAAAATAGCGCGTTGCCATAGGCAGTGCGCTATTATTATTTAAATTCTCTTATGTTTTAGTGGTAGTAAAATCAGGAATCAGCAATAATTGGAAACTGCATATATGTTAATATTTTGTTAAATACCTATTGGCTAACAACTTATATTCAAATATGTTGTTTAATCGATTTCCAAACCGCTTTTGTTTTCTTCTGTTTTGAACGAATCATTTAAATGATTCAAAAGATGACATGCAAATTAACTCTTTTGAATAGAATCTATTTTGTGAAGAAGTTTTTTCTAGATTCGTATATGGGAGTTCTATCAATAAACAAGTGTATTTGCGCGCTGATGTTGATTTTGATCGAGCGAATTTAAAAAGTGAATTTTTTTATTTAACAATAATTACACTTTAACATAGTAATCTATGACATCCAATATTCAGTTTACCAAAAACTTTTCATTACAGGAATTATTGCTTACTTCCAACCGCAAATTTGATGATGAGCAATATAATCCACCTGCTGAAATAATAGAGAATTTAAGAGCACTTTGCATTAATGTTTTGCAGCCGCTGCGTGACGCTTTAGGGACCCCGGTTAATCTTAACAGCGGATACAGGTGTCCTTCGTTGAACCGGGCAATTGGCGGAGCAAAAAATAGTCAGCATATGACAGGACAGGCAGCTGATATTGTCGATTTTACAAATGGCAATGAGTATTTGTTCGAGAAAATCAATGAATTGAATCTGCCTTTCGATCAGATGATTGATGAGTTCGGTTTCAGGTGGGTGCATGTTTCCTATGATCCTTCGCGAAACAGGAAGCAAATTCTTCAGGCACAAAAGGATACTAACGGAAAAACCATCTATGTAAATCCAAATTTGTAATCGAAATATTTAGATGGTTTCTCTAAATTGAAATGCCAATGAAACCCTTTAAGTTCTTTTATTTCTGTTTACCTGTAACGGATTTTAAAAGTAATCCGTCCATAGAAAGACAAATCCTCTTTTTTAGACTTAAGAAATTATGCATTCAAAGAGTCTCCTTTGTTCTTTATTTTATTGAAGTTTTAAAAAAGGATATTTACATTTTCTACCCGACCTTGAAACACTTGTAATTGTAGTAATTTTTTTCAAATCATTTTAAAAAACAGAACGATGAAAAGAAAAATTTTAAAAATTATTGCTATTGTTTTCGGGCTTCTTATCGGAGGTATCGCTATTCTGCTTATATATGTGAAAGTCGCATTGCCTGATGTTGGCCCTGCCCCGGATATGAAAATTACGGCTACTCCTGAAATGGTTAAGCGCGGAGAGTACATGGCCAACCATGTAACGGTATGTATGGATTGTCATGGAAAACGTGACTGGTCCCGATTTTCAGGGCCAATGAAAGCTGGATTTGAAGGTTCAGGAGGCGAAATTTTCGATGAACGGTATGGATTCCCCGGATCCTTCAATGCTAAAAATATTACTCCTTTCAATTTGGCTGATTGGACGGATGGCGAAATTTTCCGTGCTATAACTACAGGAGTGAATAAAAATGGGAAAGCATTGTTCCCTGTTATGCCTTATAAATATTATGGGCAACTGGATGAGAATGATATTAAGGCTGTGATTGCTTACATACGAACATTACCTTCAATTAAGAGTGATATTCCGGAATCGAAGGCGGACTTTCCAATGAATTTTATCATGAACATTATTCCTAAAAAAGCTGCACTCACAACGCGTCCGCCAACTTCGGATACTTTAGCATATGGGAAGTATATGGCTACTGCAGCAGCCTGTATAGAATGCCACACTAAACAGGTCAATGGAAAGATTACGGGTGAAAAATATGCAGGTGGATTTGAGTTCTCGCTCGGAAATGGATACATTGTTCGATCGATGAATATTACGCCTGATTCTACCGGAATCGGTAACTGGACGAAAGAACAATTTATAAACCGGTTTAAAATGTATACCGACTCTTCTTATGTTTTGCCAAAGGTTGATATGGCAAAAGGTGATCTGCAATCCGTGATGCCCTGGACCATGTTTGCCGGTATGACAACTGAAGACCTGGGTGCAATTTATGAGTATCTGCGAACCATTCCGCCTGTTAAAAATAAAGTGGTAAGATATACTGTTGCACAAAAATAGTGGCTTCCAGTGCAGTTGGATGTGTTTTTTAATCCGGATTTGACTAAACTGTTCAGTGGATTCGCTGTGCGCTAAATATTTCTAAGCACCTTTTCAACCTTTTCCATCATCTCATCTGTGATATCGAGGTGGGTCACAAAACGGATTTCCTGAGGGGCAAGAGCCATGGCATGGATGTCGTTTTCGCGTAGAATTTTCAGGAAATCTTCAGCAGGCATTTCAGGTTTCAGTTTGAAAAAAACCAGGTTGGTTTGTACCGGGATTACTGTTTCAACGTAAGGCAATGACTGTAAAATATTTTCAAGTTGCTTTGCTTTGCGATGATCCTCACGCAGTCGTTCCACATGATGATCAAGGGCATAGATACAAGCCGCTGCCAGGTAACCGATCTGTCGCATGCCACCACCGAACACTTTCCGTATACGCCGCGCTTTAGCGATAAACTCTTTATTCCCGATAAGTACCGAACCAACCGGCGCACCAAGACCCTTGGAAATACAGATCGAAATGCTGTTGAAAAGTTTTCCGTAGTCTGTTGGAGTTTCATTTGTTTCGACCATTGCATTAAAGAGCCTTGCCCCATCCAGGTGAAATTTCAGCCCGTTTGCTTTGCAAACTTTGCCGATTTCTATTAGATCATTGAAGTTATAGATGGAACCGCCGCCTTTGTTCATCGTATTTTCAACGGATACCAGGCGTGTAAGCGGGCGGTGCGGGTCAGAAGCCGGGTTAATATGCGCGGCAACATCTTTAGCTGTGATCCTTCCCTGGTCACCTTCGAGCAAGCAGACCGATGCACCGGAATTCATTGCTATTCCGCCACCTTCGTAATAATATACATGCGAAAGCTTATGGCAAATCACTTCGTCGCCGGGTTGAGTATGTGCCTTGATTGCAATCTGGTTAGCCATGGTTCCTGAAGCGCAAAACAAAGCTGCTTCCATGCCAAACATTCCGGCAGTTTTTTCTTCGAGGGCATTCACAGTAGGATCTTCGCCAAAAACATCATCGCCTACTTTGGCGGCAAACATGGCTT
This sequence comes from Bacteroidales bacterium, assembly GCA_038322655.1. GTDB lineage: Bacteria > Bacteroidota > Bacteroidia > Bacteroidales > UBA4417 > UBA4417. The sequence goes on from JBBQGD010000031.1 coordinate 7,028, forward strand.
TTAACATTTCCGGTGTGGGACGGGTTACGGTATCACTTCTGAAGTCGATCATTTTAAGGGTCAGGTTTTAGGTATTGGGGTATAAGGATAAAATCAGAGAGTTATAATTTGGGATTTTTAAATTCATAATCAATACTAACTTTATCAACGGAATATTCTTTGTTAAATGCAATAAATTCCTGGTGTGCCGGATGAATTGTATATGTATCCAGGTCAGCTATATTTTCAAAATCCATTTCCAATACAATGTCGAACGACCACGAAAGTTTGCGTATATCAACTCCGGCTTTATATTTTCGAATCAACGAAATTTTTTCAGGCAACTCGTTCAAACGCTTTATTACTTCCTCCAAAGCAGCCATTTTTTCAGATTTATTTTGAAAATCTTTGAGTTTGAACATTACAATATGTCGGATCATATGGAATTCAGGATTGGAAGATTTAGGTTTTGTGGATTTAGGTTTTAGGGATTGTGTTTTAGGGTAAGGCGGTTCAAATGTTCAAATGTTCGATCGTTCTATTTATATTCTCCGAAACTCTCCCTGTCGACCCTCTCCTCGTCTCCCCTTCAATTACATTATATCAAAAGCCTCCTTTATCCGGCCAAGTCCCTGTAATAAAGTAGCCCTCGGGCAACCGATATTTATCCTCATAAATCCTTCGCCACCTTGCCCAAACATTGCTCCCGGATTTAATCCTACTTTGGCTTTATGAAGGAAAAAATCATTCAAGTCCTTATCATTCAAGCCCATTGCAGTGCAATCGAGCCATACCAGGAAGGTAGATTCAGGATGGATCACTTTTATTTTCGGAAGATTTTCAGCAACAAATTTTTCAAGTTTAGCTACATTACCGGTCAGGTAATCCATTAGCTCATCAACAAAATTGTCACCATGAATATATGCCTCTTCAGAGGCTATATTTCCGAATAAATTTCCCCAGTTTATATGAAGATGATTAACCTGATCATTGAATTTTTTACGAAGATCCTCATTTTCAATAATAACCGAAGCGGTTGAAAGTCCTGAAAGGTTAAATGTTTTACTTGGGGCAACGGTTGTAATGGTTATATTACTGATTTCCTTCGATAAGCAGGCAAGAGGTGTATGTTTGAACGGCTTATAAACCAGGTCGCAGTGTATTTCGTCGGAAATAATAAGGACATTATATTTAAGGCATATTTCAGCCATTTGCCGGAGTTCGTCTTTAGTCCAGACACTTCCGCCCGGATTGTGCGGGTTTGACAACATCAGCATTTTAGCCCCGTCTTTTGCAAGTGATTCCAGGTTTTCGAAATCCATACACAGGCGGCCATCGCGCATTACAAGGTTGTTGTAGACTAGAGTCCGACCATGGTCAGTTGCTGCAGTAAAAAACGGAAAGTAGACAGGAGGTTGCGTAATGATTTTATCTCCGGGTTGGGTATAGGCAAGTACCGCCATATTGAGGGCAGGCACAACAGCAGGGCTGAAAGTGATCCATTCACGCTCTACAATCCATTGGTGGCGGCGTGCAAGCCAGGAAGCCAAAGAAGTAAAATAACCTTCTTCCCTTATCGGATAACCAAAAATTCCATGGCTGGCCCGTTTAATAATCGCTTCAGTAATATAGCCGGGTGTCAGAAAATCCATATCAGCAACCCACATAGGAAGCGCGTCGCCGGCACCCAGAAATTTTTCCATTCCGTCCCATTTTACACAGGAACTTCCTTTTCGGTCTATTATTTTGTCAAAATCAAAATTCATAATCAGTTTAATCTGTTTAAGAAAGGCAAAGGTATTATTTTTTAGGAAAAGAAGGATCGAGTTTCTTGTTTCATTTTCATGGTTCTGGAATCTTTGAAAAATCCTACACGTTAACCTTCAATTCTTGACCATTCCATTTGCCCGTCAAACGATAAATAGCTATTTTTGTCCTCACTAATCCAGATCAATGATTGATTCCCTGATATCGCAATTTTCGCGAAAGCATATTTTCGACGATACACCATTTGTAAAGCTGATGCGTAAGCGGATACACAAAGTATTGCTTATTGCCAGCAATTACGATGCATTTATTCTTGAAAGCGATGGCCGTATTGATGAACATATTTTTAACGAATATACTTCACTTAACTTGAGCAATCCGCCGGAGCTTATACAAGTACCGTCAGAACAACAGGCTCTTGATGTGCTGGAATCAGATAATATTGACCTCGTGATTTGCATGCTTACTCTCGAGGATATAGATTCGTTCGACCTGGCAAAACATGTAAAACACAACTACCCCACAATTCCTATCGTTGTTCTGACTCCTTTTTCAAGAGAAGTTACATTGCGCCTTTCCAATGAAGACCTGAGTATTATCGATTATATTTTTAGCTGGCTTGGAAATCCGGATTTGCTGGTTGCAATTATTAAACTGCTTGAAGATAAAATGAATGTAGAGTCTGATGCACTCGAAGTAGGTGTTCAGGTCGTATTGCTGGTTGAGGACTCCATTCGCTTTTATTCGAGTTACCTGCCAAATATTTACAAGATTATCTTCCAGCAGACTAATTCATTTATGACTGAGGGTTTGAATGAACATCAGCGTATGATGCGCAAACGGGGAAGACCGAAACTTGTAATGGCCACAACCTATGAAGAGGCGATAAGATTATTCGATAAGTATGAGAAAAACCTGTTAGGGATTATTTCGGATATAAGTTATAAGCGTGCCGGGCACCAGGATCCTGAAGCAGGGTTCAGGCTGTTGAATCATGTTCGTGCAAAAACGGATTTTTTGCCTTTTGTTTTGCAGTCGTCGGACCTGAAATACCAGAATGTAGCACACAACCTTGGAGTCGGCTTTATTGATAAGAACTCCAAAACAATGGCCAATGAACTGCGCGACTTTATGATGGAGTATTTTGCTTTTGGGGATTTTGTGTTTTTTGATCCTGATACACATCGGGAATTGATGCGCGCTTCCGACCTGAAAGCATTGCAAAAAAGAATTTTCCAGGTTCCCGATGCTTCTCTTGAATACCATATCTACAGGAATCATTTATCCAGGTGGCTGTTTGCCAGGGCACTGTTTCCGTTGGCGGAATTTTTCAGGGATGTTAGGCCTGGTGATTTTACCGATCTTGATGATATACGCAGGTTTATTTTTGAATCTATTGCAGGTTACAGGCTTAATAAAGCTAAGGGTATAATTGCTCAGTTTGATCGTGAAACCTTTGACGAATATATAAGTTTTACCAGGATAGGAGATGGCTCAATTGGCGGTAAAGCGCGGGGACTTGCATTTCTGGATGCCATCGTAAAACGAAACAGGTTGTTTGATCGTTTCCCGGATGTTAATATCACAATCCCGCAAACCGTCGTTCTCTGTACAGATATTTTCGACGAGTTTATGGAGGATAACGATCTGTATAAAGTCGGGCTTTCCGATCTCAGCGATTCGGAAATACTTATCAATTTTGTTAATGCTCGGCTACCTCTTCGCTTGCATGATGACCTGGTTACGTTTATTCATCTTGGTAAGAAACCTATTGCCGTACGTTCTTCAAGCTTACTCGAAGACTCACATTACCAACCATTTGCAGGAGTGTATTCAACCTACATGGTGCCGGTGATGGCCGAAGATGATCGTTTTACACTTGAATTGGTGAGTAATGCCATAAAAAGTGTTTACGCTTCTGTTTTTTATCACGACAGCAAGGCATACATGTCGGCTACCAGCAATGTGATCGACCAGGAAAAAATGGCGGTCGTTCTTCAACATGTTGCCGGAACCCAGTACGAAGATCGTTTCTATCCTTCGTTTTCAGGCGTGGCACGTTCAATTAATTTCTATCCTATTGCACCCGAAAAACCCAAAGATGGAATTGCAAGCATCGCCCTGGGATTAGGAAAGTATATTGTGGACGGTGGTGTTTCTATACGGTTTTCGCCTAAATATCCAAAGAAGATCATGCAACTTTCATCCACCGAAATGGCACTTCGCGAAACGCAGAAATTTTTCTATGCACTCAATATGGATCCATATAGTTTCAGGCCTTCAGTTGATGACAGCGTGAATATGAAAAGACTTAAAATTGAAGTTGCTGCCGAAGATTTATCTTTCAGGGATATGATTTCTACCTTCGATTTCGAGAACCATACAATACGTGAAGGAATTCTGCAGGATGGAAAACGCATAGTCACTTTTGGAAATATTCTCAATCACAATAAATTTCCACTTTCTGAAATTCTTTCAGTTTGCCTCGAAATGGGCGAGCGCGAAATTGGTAAACCTGTTGAGATCGAATTTGCAGTTGAACTGAACAAATCAAAAGGACATCCTGCAGTCTTCAGTTTGTTGCAGATAAGGCCTATTGTGGAAAATAAGGAAAGGGTAGATGTAAAGATTGAAAAGATCAAATATGAGGAGACTATTCTTTATTCACATGCCGCATTAGGTAACGGGACAGTAAATGATCTGCACGATATTGTTTATGTAAAAACCGCTACTTTCGACCCTTCACGTAATTCGGAAATCGTTCAGAATATTGCTGCACTTAATGATAAATTCCTTGAAACCCATAATCAATACATTCTAATTGGCCCTGGCCGCTGGGGATCCAGTGATCCCTGGCTCGGCATTCCGGTTAAATGGCCACAGATAGCTGCAGCCAGGCTAATTGTTGAATCAGGGCTCGAAAACTACCGCATCGACCCCAGCCAGGGAACTCATTTTTTTCAGAACCTGACCTCGTTCCGTGTAGGCTATTTTACAATAAATCATTACATTAAGGATGGTTTTTTTGATGTAGATTATCTGAATAGCCTTCCAGCTGAATACGAGGACGAACTCATACGCCATGTACATTTTGATGATCCCTTAACTATGATCATCAATGGGCGAAACAACCTGGGTGTGCTGATGAGACCGGATGCAAAGAGTAAGACAAAGGTAAAGAAAGCAGCAAAAGAATAATTTATACCTGTTTTCCTGGATTCAGGAATTTGAAAACTATTTAAAACCAACAGCTTTCGGGTTATTTGTATTTTGTTTACAACTTAACTGAGTTTTGAACTACGAATTCATTGTTTCAATCACTTCGCCATCTAAAGTTGTATAGTTCCTCATCAAAGTTGCGGTCAGGCACGAATGTATTGGCAAAACTGCAACCAGATCACCTGGCTTCAGGTTATAGCCTTGCTGTGTAAGCGATATTATACCGTGTTCCTGCGATAATGATTTGACCTTTCCCAACAATGTGCTTGTATCCCAATTGTTCCCGTCCCAACTTACTGCAAGCCCGTAAAACGGTTCCGGATCGGGTGGGAGTGAAGCCTGTTCTTTCGAAAGGTGAACTGCACCTCCATAAATAACAGCTTCCTGCCTGCTATGATGTATTGCAACAACCGGGCAAACCAATGCCACTGCAATATTCTCGGGTGTACACGATCCTAATGCAAACTGCATTACATCAAAAAATACAAAGTTGCCCGGACGGATTTCATCAATTCCATTTGCTGCCGGCAGTTGACTGCAGGTAGGTGTATCACCCACTGAAATAATAATATTAGGGTACTGAGGTTGAAAATGCTTTTTCAAACTGAGCATCTTTTCCGAAGTATTTTGCTGTATGCGCAAAAGCTCAGCCTGGTCTTTAACATGATAAGCATGTCCACTGTGTGTAAGGAATCCTTCAAAATATAAAAATGGTGATTTCGAAGCCTGCAGAACTGCATTAATCATTGCAACTTTCGATGCTTCAATTCCAGCTCTGTGATAACCTGTATCAATTTTTATAAATAATCCACAATTTGCTGTCAGTTTTTCAACGAGAAATCTTGCTGTTCCTTCTGATTCGATCAGTAAATGAAGTTTAATGTGCGATGCCAGTAGGTTTATTTCATCAATCTCAAGTACATTCACAGGGAAGGCAATAGTGATATCCTTCCACCCGTTATCGGCAAAATACCGGGCCATGGTTACCGATGATACAGTAATCGCGGTGACACCTTCCTCTCTGAACCATTCCGCGACTTTTGCCGATTGATGTGTTTTAAAATGAGGTTTGAAAATCACATTTTGCTCTCTTGCTTTTGAGGCCATGATTTTAATATTGCTTATACATACGTCGCTGTTCAGAATCAGCGTTGGCTTTTTAACTGTTAGCATATTGAAATGGAGTTATACCTGCAAATTTGATACATTTGTGCAAATAAAACGTAAACCATGAATAAATTCCTGTTATTAATATTGATTTTGTCCTTTTTGACGTTTACATCTTCCTGCCGAAATGGAACAGATGCCGGGAAAAACATTGTCACAAAACGAATTCAGTACGATGTGCCGATCCGGAATACTGATTCAGATATGGATTGGTGGGTACAGAATATCGAAGGCAGTAAACGCGACAAATTATTGAAAGATATATTTGAACAGGTTACATCCGGCGAAGTTAAGGCATACGACTTCCTTTCCTGTAAACCATTCACTGCCGAAGAAATAAAAAGTATGATGAAACGTGTGGATACGATTAGTGTTGAACGTTCAACCCCACCTTACGATCTTGTGGATACAGTTCTGATAACCGAAATCCGGCTCAGCGACATTACAAAACTTCGTTTCCTTGAAGAATGGAGCATGGATGATAAAACACTTGTTTTTACCAAGAAAGTAGTCGGAATTTGTCCTTTGGCCGAGCGTCTTGACGATTCCGGTGCATTACGTGGCTACAAGCCACTTTTCTGGGTGTTTTTTGATGATAAATATCCTGGAGAGTTAGAAGTGAAATAATCGGAATGTAAGTTCAAAATGTGAAATATCGGATTTTGAATGTCGGATTGAGCCTGATGATTTTATAATGAGCACTCCTTTTCACTTTTCTCCTGGTCGCTCCTCGCCCCTCATATTGTACCCTAACTCCCAACTCCAACTCCAAATCCCCAATCCCTAAATGATCTATCAATACCACGAATTTAAAAATGACATTCGCCTGGTTCACAGGCAGCAACGCGGAGATGTAGCTCACCTGGGAGTGATAATACATGCCGGATCCAGGGATGAAAATCATGATCAGCAAGGATTGGCTCATTTTATCGAACACCTGATTTTTAAAGGGACTCAAAAGCGGACTAATTTCCAGGTGCTGAGTCGTCTGGAAAATGTCGGGGCCGATCTCAATGCCTTTACTACGAAAGAAGATACAAGTATTTATGCATCGATACAAAGCCGCTACTATCAGCGTGCTGCAGAATTACTAGCTGATATCGTTTTTCATTCCACCTTTCCTGATAAGGAAATTGAAAAAGAAAAAGCTGTGGTGATGGACGAAATCAGTTCCTACAAGGATAATCCGGCCGAATGGATTCATGATGAATTTGACGAAATCATTTTTAAAGATCATCCGCTTGGAAGAAATATACTTGGTACAAAAGAAAAGTTGAAACGATACTCCCGCAACGATGTGCTTGGGTTCCGGGATGTAAATTATATTCCTTCCCGGGTAGTAATAACCTCGGTTGCCAATTTCCCAATGAGTAAGGCAATAGCCGCTGCTGAAAAACACTTTTCCGATGTATCTGATTCTCATGCAACTTTTCAGCGTCAGTCTTTCTCAGGATATACTCCGGCAACCGTAACACGAAAGTATTCGAGGCACCAGGCACATGTGGTCATCGGCAATATTGCCTGCAATGCACACGACGAGCGCAGATATGCCATGGCTTTGCTCAACAATATATTAGGTGGACCGGCTATGAACTCAAGACTTAATATTGCTTTACGCGAACGGAATGGCATTGCTTATAATCTTGAATCAAACTACCAACCATTTTCAGATACCGGCTTATTCAGCATTTATTGCGGTACCGATGAAATTCTTATGTCAAGGGCCATCGAATTGATTCATAAAGAATTGTACAAATTCAGAAATGTTAGCTTGACAACAATTGGACTTCATACTGCCAAACAGCAGCTCAAGGGACAACTCGCCATTTCGCTTGAATCGCATCAGAACGAAATGCTTGCCATGGGGAAAAATATGCTCGTTTATGGTAAGATTGCTCCTGTTGAAGAAATATATCAGAAAATTGAAAAGATTTCTTCTGCAAACCTGATAGAATTAGCAAACGAAGTTTTCTACACAACACACCTGAGTTCACTTATTTTTAATAACCAGAAATCCACCAAAGTATGAACGAATTCGACCAGGGAATAATGTTGCCGGGCATTGAAAAATATGCATGCAATCATACCTCAACTGAGTTGCCGGTGTTAACCAAACTTTCGCGTGCTACTCACCTGCGGACACATCAGCCACAAATGCTATCGGGCCATTTGCAGGGAGCTTTCCTGCAATTGATCAGCCATATGATAAAACCTTCTGTAATTCTCGAAATAGGAACATTTACGGGGTATTCGGCCATTTGTTTAGCACAGGGATTACAGACTGGAGGTAAACTCATTACCATCGACTGCAACCCTGAAATGGAAGATTTTACACATCCTTATTTTGAAGACGCCGGTCTGAAAGACACAATAAATATGATTATCGGCGATGCTACGGGAATTATTGAGAATCTGAAAGGCCCCTTCGACCTGGTCTTTATTGATGCGGATAAAGAAAATTATGTAAATTATTTCAAAATGGTATATCCGAAGGTTTCACCTGGTGGATATATTTTGGCAGATAATACTCTTTGGTACGGCCGTGTAATTGAGCCGGATGCTGAATCAGACCGTGAAACCGCCGGAATTGTCAGTTTCAACACTTATGTGCAACAGCACGAAGGAGTTGAAAATGTACTTCTTCCTATAAGGGATGGCATTATGATTGTACGAAAGAAAACCTGAATTGCTTCCTAAACCTTGAAATCATACTTAACTTTGGTGAGTTCCTCGTTTGCCTGGATTATCTTCTTTTTCAGATCTTCCTTAAAAGCAACCAACCTGTCAAAAAGTTCTTTATCGCCAAGCGAGATCATCTGAGCAGCAAGTATGCCGGCGTTTCTGGCACCGTTCACTGCTACTGTTGCTACAGGAATCCCGGGAGGCATTTGTACAATTGCGAGCAGCGAATCCATACCATCGAATGATGATTTTACAGGAACTCCAATTACAGGTAATGCGGTAAATGCAGCAATAACTCCCGGAAGATGAGCCGCCATTCCGGCTCCTGCAATAATCACCTTTATGCCACGATTATGGGCATTCTGAGCAAATTCCTCAACTTTTTCAGGAGTACGATGTGCCGATAAGGCATTCATTTCGAATGGGATGCGTAACTCATTCAGCACTTTTGCAGCTTCTTCCATCACCGGCAAATCGCTTGTACTTCCCATTATTATACTTACTAAAGGTATCATATAATTATTTTTCCGCTAAATTAATTAAAATTATCAAAAAATTTGGTTTGTCCTGATCTGTGTGAAGCCTGAATATAAAATAGTTTGGTAAAAAGTAACCTGTTCGCATCTTTTTACTTGATATATCGAGCTTTAACTGTAATTTTGCGACAAATCCAACCATAAAAATTCCTATTATGCCAGATATCTGGAAATTGAAGGATAAAAGCTTCAATAAATTTATCGTTAATGACGAAATTCAAACAAAAGTCAACGAGCTTGCAATCCGAATAAATAATGAACTAGACGGAATAAAGCCGCTTTTTGTGGTAGTACTAAATGGTGCGTTTATTTTTGCTTCCGATTTGCTGAAAAAAGTAACTATTGATTGTGAAATAGCCTTTGTAAAACTATCATCCTACAAGGGAACGCAAAGTTCAGGTGTGGTGCAACAGATCATTGGTCTTGACCTGGATATAAAAGGCCGTACCATAGTGATTATTGAAGATATCGTTGATACAGGTCTTACGTTGGATCAGTTCCGTAAAACACTCAGTAAAATGGAACCTGCTGAGGTGAGGGTTGCCACTTGTTTGCTTAAGCCCGATGCTTTTAAGATGAAATTCCCTATTGACTACATGTGTTTCAGTATTCCCAATGAATTCGTGGTAGGATACGGCCTCGATTATGATGGTCTAGGTCGTAACTCAAGTGATATTTACAAAATTGTTGAAGAATAATTCCCTTGTATTAACCCAGAGCTTACCCAGGTGAAAACTCATTTTTAATTCAAATCGGAAATCTCAATAGTTCATTGAGTATCCGGTTCAAATAATATTATTATGCTCAATATTGCACTATTCGGACCTCCAGGAGCTGGAAAAGGAACACAATCACAAATGCTGATTGAAAAATACAACCTTGCATATATCTCTACCGGAGATCTGCTCCGCAACGAAATAGCCGAGGAAACTGAACTTGGCTTAGAGGTAAAAGATCTTATAGGTCGTGGTGAACTTGTTTCTGACGAAATAATGGTTGATCTTATTGAGAAAAAAATTATAACCAGTTCTGATAAAAAGGGGATTCTTTTCGATGGATTCCCACGTACACTAGTTCAGGCATATATCCTCGATGGCCTATTGCTCAAACTTAATACATCACTTGCATGTATGCTCAGTCTGGAAGTTCCTGATGCAGAACTTACCCGAAGGTTGATTGAACGTGGAAAAGTTTCAGGTCGTGCTGATGATAACGAAGAAGTTATCAAATTCCGGCTCCACGAATATAAAGATAAGACATCACCTGTAATTGGATATTACCAGACTCGTCATCTATATGTGCCTATACAAGGTGTTGGGCCAATACCGGAGATTTTCGATACACTTTGTAATGCCCTTGAAGCCATGCTTGAAAAAGAATGGTTCAATCTTGTTGTATCAGGTCCTCCAGGAGTTGGCAAAGGTACTCAGGGAAGGATGCTTGCCGAAACACTCAATTTCTATTACATCTCAACTGGATCATTGCTGCGTAAAGAAATTAAAGCAGGAACAGAATTAGGGCAAAGAGTAAAAGAAACATATGAAAAAGGAGACCTCGTACCGGATGAAATTGTAATCCAGCTTATTGAACGTGAAATTAATGTTCATAACAGTGTTAATGGGTTTGTTTTTAAAGGATTTCCACGAACTATTCTTCAATCGTATATACTGGATGGCCTTCTTCGTCGCATGAATATGGGAGTTTCCTATGTAGTGGAACTTAATGCACCTACCATCGAACTTATCAAGCGTCTCGACAAACGCGGCCGCTCAGATAAGGCTCGTATTTATGATGTTTCTACTGAGCTTATTATTCACCGGCTGGAGGAATATGACACTAAAACTGCTCCTGTAATGGAATTGTATAAAAAACAAAACAAACATGTGGTAGTGAATGCAGTAGGTGCAAGAGAAGAAATATTCGAGAATTTGCTGGATACTGTGCAGTCAGCAATGAAAAAATCAAGGTAATACAGTTCCGGATAAACTTATGTGGTTGCGAATTGTTCTGTAACAGATGAACATTTGTAAATCATTTGTTGCTTGTTGCAAAAAGCAATATTAAGTTCTGTGTATTTTAACTACTTTTACTTCAATAAATTAAAAATATCAAATGGCCAGTTCCAGCTTTGTTGACTATGTAAAAATCTATTTACGCTCGGGCCAGGGAGGTGCAGGTTCTCACCATTATCTGCGTACCAAGGGCAATCCAAGGGGTGGCCCAGATGGAGGTGATGGAGGCCGCGGAGGCCATATTATCATAAAGGGTGATAAGCAATTATGGACAATGCTTCATTTGCGTTATACCAAGCATATTATTGCAAGCGATGGTGAAAGTGGGTCAAAAGCATTGTCAACCGGTGCAAATGGCGAAGACAGAATTATTAAAGTACCGTTAGGAACAGTAGTGCGTGATCCGGAAACAGGTGAAGCTGAATTTGAAGTTACAGCGCACGATGAAACACATATAATTGTGCCTGGTGGACGCGGTGGCTTGGGTAACGATCATTTTAAAACATCCACAAACCAGGCTCCCAAATTTGCTCAGCCAGGTGAACCATTCACTGAATGCTGGAAGATATTTGAACTTAAAATACTCGCCGATGTAGGTTTAGTGGGTTTCCCAAATGCAGGGAAGTCAACTCTGCTTTCAGTTCTTTCAGCTGCCAAGCCCGAAATAGCAGATTATCCGTTTACTACTCTCAGACCTAACCTTGGGATTGTTCCTTACTACGGTGATCAGTCCTTCGTTATGGCCGATATTCCCGGCATAATTGAAGGTGCTCATGAAGGCAAAGGACTTGGCGTGCGGTTTTTGCGTCATATCGAAAGGAATTCTGTCCTTCTGTTCATGATACCGGTTGATAGCAAGGATATAAAAAAGGAGTATAAAATTCTTCTCAATGAGTTGAAACAATTCAATCCTGAATTGCTGAATAAAGGACGTTTACTCGCGATTACAAAAAGTGATATGCTTGATGAGGAAATGATGAAACTTTTGAAAAAAGAACTACCACGTTCCATTCCTTCAGTTTTTATTTCGTCGCACACCAAACTTGGTCTTACTGCACTTAAAGATTTGCTTTGGACACAATTGAATGCCTGATTAAATTACTAATATTTTCTAGTTAACTAAAGCATTTGGTAAAATGTAGTAATAGCTGAAAGGTAAACTTTCAGGAACAATATATCATTGGTTTTTCAAAAAAAAGTAACTTTATGAATAAATTCGAAAACCTGAAACCAGAATATAAAATTTGGTTTTCTTCATTTCAGGGCGATGGTATTCTGGGTGATGGGAAATGGAAAATACTAAAAAAAATTGAAGAATGTGGTTCGCTTGTAGGTGCTTGTGAACAAATGGGAATTACTTACCGCCGTACCTGGAATGATTTGCATAAAATTGAGAAGATGCTGGGATTTCATTTGCTCGAAACGATACGGGGTGGGCAGGAAGGCGGAAGCACAAAGTTATCGCCCGAAGGCTGTCGACTGGTTAAAAGCTTTGATGTTTTCCATCAGCGCATGGACAAAATCATGCAAAAGGAGTTTACAAGGTTGCTGGAAGATCTCAATTCGTAATTTTTACAGTTTCCAACAATTTATAAATGTTTACTATTTCTGAAATGGTTATGATTGGCGGCAATTCGCGCAATTCTGGTAAAACAACCATGGCATGCTGTATTATTAGCAAATTGGCTCCTACGCAGGAAGTAATTGGATTGAAAGTTACCAGCATACGTCCGGGTGAAGAAGGTTTTCATGGAACCCACCTTGAAGAACTCAATGATGACTTCTCTATTTTGGAGGAACTAAATGCCGATTCTCACAAGGATACTTCTAAAATGCTCAGAGCAGGGGCCGCCCATGTTTACTACATTAGGGTTGCTGAAACTCATATTGAGAAAGCATTAATACATTTTATGTCCCGGTATATTAAAAAGCAAATAGTTATTTGTGAAAGCAGGAGCCTTCGTGAGTTTGTCAACCCTGGCCTATTTTTGGTTATGATACGAATACCGGCAATTGGTAAAGCAAAAGACATTTCAAAATTCCTGGGAAAGGCCGATAAAGTTTTTCATTTTGGAGAAGATCTTAGTGAAATTAAAAAATTTGCAGACAATCTCATTTATAAAGATGATAAATTTGTTTGGTACTAATGAAAGATGAATAAATTTGTATACTATATGTGCTTTGTACTCTCTGAATTTTAATAGCAGCTTCATCTTTGTTTTGGCTCTTTGCCTGGAATATCGGAAATAAAAGTGCCCGGCTAAGTTTATTCATCTTTATATAAAATGTATTTGAGATTTATGCGTTTAAATCGTTTAGGTTATCTCATAAAAGAATAGTTGATAGATGAAACAATTTACACTTATTAATATTCTGCTTCTCATGTTAGTGCATTCTGTTGTGGTTAATGCTCAGCAAAAAAAAACTTTGTGGCTCAATATAACTCCGGGAATTAACAGCACATGGCTTATCAACCAAAATGCTTATGGGAATCCGGAATTTGAATATGCCACTTCCTTCGGTTTAACAGGAGGAATAGGCTTAACTTATTTCTCTTCCCGACATTGGGGTTTCAACAGTTCATTATTGCTGAGCAAGTTAGGGCAAAACTACAGTGGAGTGCAATCAGGAGGCGATGCCAATCGTAAAGTTAAGTTGTTATACCTTGAAATTCCTCTTATGGTAATCAAAGATATTCCCGGGCAGCAGTATCCAACCTGGATTTCTTTTGGTCCTGATATATTGATACTACTTAATGCAGAACAGCAATATTCCCGGGAAGGTGGAAACTCCCTACCGAACCCGGATGGGATGATTAATGGTAGTGTAAAGGACAGGTATAAACTGGCAGATGTTGCAATAAGTTTTTCTGTAAACAGGATGTATAATCTGGATTATTTCAGGAAGATGATGTTCCTTTTTTCTGTGAATGCTGCTCTAGGTCTTACTGATATCAATACAACCGAATGGCAAATACCTAATACGCATAATGTTTATACAGGATCTCACAATTTTTATATCGGGATTAAAGTTGGGATGATGTTCAAAGTCGCAAGATTTGGCAACGGACGTTGGTAAGAGAAGTCATAAATAGGCGTTTTTTATTAAAAGGAGAAAAAATAATATGCAATGTCTGACCTGAGGATTGAAATATCGTGGTATTTTCAGTTAATAATCTCAATTTCACTTTAAAGCCAATCATTATTTTCCGGAAATATTTGTTGCAATTTAGCTTCGAATGCATAATTTATGAAGAATTATTTCGTTGATGACGTATTACATTTTAGCATTTAATACATTAATAATAAGCTAATAGTTTGCAGGAAAATGATGCGCAGCAGTCGCTGGTATTCAGTTTTAATGATAGAGCGGATACTGTCTACAAGGTCTGTAAACTCTTTTCCTGTTAATTGTTTTGACTTGGTTTGATAAGTTCTTCTGGAGAAAGTCAGGCTTGAAACGATCTATTTGTTGATTATAGGGTATATTGGACTTGTGATTGTAGAAAATTGAAAATGAAAAAAACATTGAAATCTTTGAAAAGACAGTTCCATGATTAATTGATATCTTTGGCTTTTTTATTCAATAGCCAGTTATGTCAAAACTTCTTTTCAAAATAAGTCAATAAAGAATATAATAATAATTTTATGCATCTCAATTGGATATGGGAAGGAAAAAGATAAAAATACTATGAACAAGAAAATACAAATATTGTGTTTGGTTGCTATATTTATGGCTAGTTTTTCGTTTAAGGTGCAGGCACAACAAATCGGTTCAGTGTGGGTAAATGCATTAGCCGGAGGTAACAATCCCTGGATTTTCAATCAGAATGCATATGGTAACCAGGAAATAGAATATGCACCAACATTAGGCTTAACCGGTGGAGTTGGAGTTAGTTATTTCCATAACAGGAATTGGGGTTTCAACTGGTCGGTATTCGCCAGTAACCTGGGGCAGAATTATTCAGGGTATCAGGGTGGTGGCCAGGCCAAAAGAGAAATTAAATTATCTTATCTTGAATTGCCACTTCTGGCAATGAGAAATATATCTGATATGCGGTATCCGACCTGGATTTCTTTTGGTCCTGACATAATGATACTTCTTGATGCCAAACAGGATTATTCGCGGGATGGTGGATTGCCATTGCCATATCCGGATGGGATGTTTACTTACAATACAAAGGAGAGGTTTAATACAGTTGATGTAGCAGTTAATTTGTCGTTAAACCGGATGTATACGCTGGATTATTTCCAGAAGCTAATGTTCCTTATATCTGTCAATTCAACAATTGGATTAACAGATATTAATAAATCTTCATGGCAAATCCCTAACACACATTCTGATTATGGGAAATCACATAATTTTTATATAGGATTGAAAGCCGGGATCATGTATAAAGTCAGGAGAATAGGGTATGGGAATTGGTAAAAAAAAGCATCCGGTCTGGATGCTTTTTTTTGAACTCCATGAAGGTCTATTCAATAGTAACTATTGGCCATGGTGTTGCATGTTCCCAGGCACCACGTGTGAAATCAGGCACATCAATTGAATCTCCTCTATTCAGGACGCTCTTCTCACTTAATGGACCAATGCTGCACCAGGCAGCAGCATCATACACATCCTGGTCAAGAGGCATACCTTTACGTAAACAATAAATAAGGCGATAATCCATAATAAAATCCATGCCGCCATGCCCTCCAACTTTTCTGGCTTTTTCACCCATTTGTGTGGCAAGTGGATGTTCATATTTTTTCATGAGTGCATCAAAGTCTTCCTTCTTTAAGAATTCATGTGCATTTGGTTCGAGTGCAATCTGTGCTTCAGGATATTTTACAGCCATTCCTTTTGTGCCGCTAATCAGATGAATCCGGCTGTATGGACGAGGGCTACTCGTATCATGTTGGATCATAATAGTTTTACCTTTTAAGGAATGAATAATGGTTGTATTCATATCGCCAAGTTTGTAGGTTGCCAAGGCTTCAGGTGAGTTAGCACCGAATTTTTCCTCAGCATAAAGTGACATGCTGAACTGGTTTGTCGAAATCGATGAAAGATAATCAAACCTGTCGCCACGGTTTATACCCATAATTTGCGCCACCGGTCCAAGTCCATGTGTAGGATATGGATCTCCTGTATGTTTTTTGCTAAAATCTAGCCGCCACATATTATGGTAACCGCCTTCTTTCATAAACTTTAGCCATCGCAAATCGTGTATGTAGGCACCTTCGGCATGATGAATATCGCCAAATACTCCATTGCGGGCCATATTCAAAGTATTGAGTTCGAAAAAATCGTAACAACAATTTTCCAGCATCATGAAATGCCGTTGAGTCTCTTCGGCCGTATTTACCAGGTCCCAGCATTCATCCAGGGTAACGGCGCTAGGGACTTCACAGGCAGCATGTTTACCATGTCTCATGGCATAAACTGCGATTGGCGTGTGTAAAAGCCATGGAGTACATTGGTAAATAAGATCAATATCATCACGTTCACATATCTTTTTCCAGTCCTCTTCAGCAGTGTATTCAATTGCTGGTTTTAAGCCTGCATCGGTAATTTGTTTATTGGCATCCTTTACAGCCTTTGGCACTACATCGGCAATAGCGATAATTTCAGCACCCTCAACCTGAATCAGCCTTGTTAATGAGTCACTGCCCCGCATTCCCAAACCAATAATTCCGATACGAACGGTTTTAAGTGGTGTGCATCTCAGACCCATTACCGATTTCCCTTTTGAATCCGGGACTTTATCAATTGTGGATTGTACTTGTTCATGCGAAATGGTTGGTGATCCAAAAACATTACTGACAGGTGCCAGGCCTAAAGCCGCACTTCCAGCAGCTGCTATTTTAATAAAATTCCTGCGACTGTTATTATTATTTTTCATAGTTTTAGAATTGACCAACACAAATGTATGGAATTTGCAGGATGAAAAACCATAGTTAATAAGATAATTTAATAAGTTAATTTGTTCGGCAGAACTTCGCTCTAAATTTATCAGAAATGATTTCTTTAGGAATAATAAAATAATCTATCAGCTTATCCTGATAATAAATATCATGAAAATTACAATTCCTCAAGTTGATAGATTATAAGAATGAATAGTAATATATCAAATAGGGTAGGGTATGAGTGAGTTGTGTTTATCTAAAAGGGCAAAAAAAAACCCTGATAGTGAAAACAACTATCAGGGTAATAAAATTCGGCGGCGACATACTCTCCCGGTTTGATCCAGTACCATCTGCGCAGGCGGGCTT
>JBBQGD010000032.1:0-24125 GCA_038322655.1 Bacteroidales bacterium
TATCCTTCCCTGCCAGGGTGATGAAATCATTCCGGATAAGAGGCTGGCTTCAGGCATCGGCTTGACTAACTTTTGAACAAGCTCATCAATGCCTCTGAAAAAGATATTGCCGTTTTGTGTCCACTTTTCGGAAGTGTTTTCGATAAATTGTGTAAGCAAAGCGGGTAAATTATTGGGGTCTCCTTTTCCCGGTTCACGGGTTATAACATA
Source organism: Bacteroidales bacterium (assembly GCA_038322655.1). Taxonomy (GTDB): domain Bacteria; phylum Bacteroidota; class Bacteroidia; order Bacteroidales; family UBA4417; genus UBA4417. The sequence continues at coordinate 211 of JBBQGD010000032.1, forward strand.
AAGACGCTCAGCTGGACGTGTAAAGGCAACATAAATCAGGTTTATCATATCCAGCATCGAGCTGTTTCGCTCTTTCTGGTACTGATCCGAATACCCGACTTCTTCCATGGTTGTTCCGGTTTGTAAAAGCGCAACAGGCAATCCTGCAATCAAATCAACAGGCAAATCAACCCAAAGCTGATCGAAAGTAGTTTTGTGTTTTTCCGTTGCCATGGGCCATATTACTACCGGGAATTCCAGTCCTTTTGCTTTATGGATTGTCATGATACGGATTGCGTCAATTCCTTCGGGGACCACCACCGAAAGTTTACCTTTTTTTTCATCCCAGGCTTCGAGGAGGTCGGCAAGATGTGTACCCTGTTTGCCGGAAACTTTATTTACAAAATCCAGGAAAAACTGTAGATAGATATCATATTTTTCTGAATTGAGTTCAAAAATTCTGATAATTTCCTCACATAGGTCATACAAAGGTAAACCTCGTAATAACTTGATATTTAATTCAATGCCATTCTCTGACAAAACTTTTTCAAGAAAAAACCGTTCATTTTTCTGAACAGGGAAGTTCTGAATTAATGTAGTATTTATTTTGCTCTTGCAGATAAGTTCGCTCAAAATGCCGGCAATTGCAACCAGGTTTTGCGGATTGCTGATATGCTGCAGCACCGTCATAACAAAGTTAACTTCGGGTGATGCAGCAAGTAAAAGCGCTTCAGCCGAAACAACGCTCACGCCATTCATCATCAGGTGGCGGGCAATAATGCTTCCTTCGCGGTTGGAACGGGTGAGGATGGCTATGTCAGCATTTGAAAAGCCTTTTGCATTCAATCCATAAACCAAATCCTGTACACGGTTGATGTTGAGTTCGTCAAAATCAGCCCGTGAATGATACGGCAGGAATTCAACCGACACCAAACCTCCAGTTTTATCGGCGGAGGTTTCCTGTTTGTGATCCGTGTAAATATTCTGAAATCCTGCGCTAAGCTGTTGCGAAAGAAACTCAAAAAAATCGTTGTTAAAATGTATGATTTCGGGCAACGACCGGAAATTATTTTTCAGTACTTTGGGATTATAATTTGTGATTAAAGCTTGTTCCGTATCGCCAAAAACATCTTTTTCATAATTTTCGGGTAAAGCCGGCAGCATCATAAATTGCTCAACCTGTCCGTTGCGGAAACGGTAAATAGCCTGTTTGCCATCACCAACCACTAAATTGTAACGGCCATACGCCAGCGAATCCCCGATTAAAGGCAGCAGGTTTTTCCATTGCAGTTCCGATGTATCCTGGAATTCATCAATCAGGTAATTGTAGTATTTTTCTCCAATACGTTCGTAAATAAAAGGGACAGGCTCTTTGAGGATGATATCAGTAATCCGTTTATTAAATTCCGAAATATGAAGTATCCGCTTTTCGCGACGAATGGTATCGATTTCCAGTTCCATGGCACTCAACACACCCATCTGGAAAATATTCTTTTCAATCATGCCAAGCAGGGCATAACGTACCGAGCCTTTTTCCATTAATCCATCGCATTGATGGTACACAGTTGTAAGCTGATCTTTAATGGCGTTAATTGCCGAAATCTGCATCGAATCCGCTTTTGCAGCAATCCATTTGTTTTCGTTGATGGTTGCCAATACATAGCTATTCGATCCTGAGATGATACCGTCGGCAAGTTTAAAAAAGTAACCGCCAATTCCGCTTGTTCCCCGCGAAAATGATGCGTTATCAATACCATTATCGACAATCAGTTTTTTAGCCGATTGTGCGAGGGTAATAATACTGTCTTCGAAACTTTTCCTTGCCTTCCGGATTTCACGGGCCATTTCATTTAACCTTGCCGGGGGAATTTCATGCAGTTTACTGATAAATTTCTGACTGCCTTCGGAGAAAAGAAAACCTGCCGTTTTTTTGATGTCGGCTTCAATCTGCCAGCTTTTTTCGTCATCAGCTTTTGCTTCGGTGAAATCCACCAGGATGCTGGTCAGATCTTTATCGATGCCGGCTTTACTTACAAGCTGATCAACCGCTTCGTCAAGCATAATGTCGCGGTCCATTTCAATTTCGAAATCCACAGGCAAATGAAGGTCGTGGGCGAAAGTGCGGATAATGCGCGACACAAAACTGTCGATAGTGCGAACCGAGAAATCGTCGTATTCGTGCAGAATACGTGTAAGAACTGCCTGCGCACGTTGAGAAACTTCCTGCGCGGAATACCCGGTTGATTTTGACAGATCGGGTAGCATAAATTTTACCACTGCGCCATCAGCATATTTAGCAGTGTCAGCAAGCTGAACAAGACCCTGAACGATACGCTGTTTCATTTCGTTGGCAGCCTTATTGGTAAAGGTAATGGCTAGTATATGCCTGAAGTAGGCTGGCGATTGTAAGGCTAGCGCAATATATTCACGAACCAGGGTGTAGGTTTTTCCTGATCCTGCCGATGATTTATAAACCGAAAAGTTCCGAGTTGTATTCACCTTGCTAAGGTAAGTATTTTAAGTCAGCCTTTGCTGATTTTAACCTATAAAGGTTGAGTAGTAAAAGGTAAATACTAGTTCTTTATCCTGAATGAAAACCGTAATCAGTAATTCATCAGTTAAGAGATTTAGTCTTTCGACACAGCTTTTTTGTCCGGAACTTTAGCCTTTTTTGATCGGGTGAATAAATCTTTTAAGCTTGTAAATTCCTTTCGGAAGACAATACCAACTCCCTGTGTATAAGGTGAGTACGTCGAAAACAGTACATCAGTACCTGTATTTGTACGGTTAAATGCTTTGAATCTGAACCGGCCGTCTTCTGTTATTTTTACTTCAACCAATACGTCACCTATAACTTGAGTTTTCTGGGTTGAAGTAGTGTTATAGGTATTTGTTCCTACTGCACCATCGATACTAACCCTGTTATCGAACAATTGAGTTGAAAGGGCCAGTTCCAGTTCCTGTGGAGTTATTTGGTCGCCAGGCCGGTAGTTGACACCAATATCAAAGTCCTTCGAAATTTTGGAGAGAAGACTGCTCAGTTGTGCGCTCATAATTTCGTAGGATGAAATTCCTATCGAAGCTCCCGGATTATTAATGCCAGTTGTGGAACTGAACGTATTCAACACCAGTAGCGAAATCATTTGCTGGTTCATTTCTAAGGTATTTGTTGTGTCAATGGAACTGAATACGGCCCGTTTCAGTTCTTCTGACACATCGGGCAAAGCTATACTGAACTTTATATCCGGATTATAAAGGTCATTTGACAAAGAGATAACACAGTTAACACTGACACGTTTGCTCTGATCTTCTGCTGATAATTCGGGTAATCCGGAAAGAGATGTTTTAACCTTATATATTGCCTGAAGTCTGATATTAGCATCATACGGACTCCCATTAAAGGTAATAGAACCTCCTTTAACTATCTGGAAATTTTTCTTCAGGATATTCTCGAAATTAAACAAAAAATTCCCGTTATCCATAATGTAGTTCCCGTACATTGAATAATCACCCCTGGTGTCAACTCCCATATTTATAAGGCCATCGCCACGAACATCAATTTTACCCATATTATATGGGAGAATAATACTCAGGTCGGCATTATTTTTTACATCCAAACCAAGTTGAAGTGAAAGCACGGATGGCTCATATGGAATAAACTTTTTATTTTCATCTTCATCACCATGTTTACGGTATTGAATAAAACTGTTTTCGGATATGCTTCGCGAGAAACTTATAGGGATAACTACTGCTGTTCCTTTTTCTGACCTTACATCGGCATTCAGTACAAGGTTGTCAACCGGACCTTTCAGCGTCATTGTTCCCGTTGCTAAAGCCCTGCCATAGTATATTTCACCAGGGCTATATGTTGTATTAAGTGCCGAGAGTTTATCAGCTTTCAGATTAATATCGAGAGCCCAATCCGAAAAAGCCTTGTGATATATATTTCCACTTACAACGCCTTTACCAAAAGTTGAGTCCCGTAATTCGATATCCTTAAACCACATCCGGTCTTTATCGAAATTGAAATCACCGGTAAAGGAATATGAGGTTCTAAGGTAGTCAACCAGCAGCTCGGTGCGCATCAGGTTTACTTTTCCTTTCAGAACAGGATCTGAAAAGTCGCCTGTGAGTGTTAATGCACCGGAAGTATATCCTCTCATGCGCGAAAAAATTCCAGTCAGGAAAGGTTCTATCGTTTTAACTTTCAGATTATCAACATCAATTTTCAGATCGAAGTTGTTATGTTTTTTGTCAGGATAAATATTCCCAATAACTTTAAGTGGATAGTAAGTTCCGGCATTTCCGACATAAACGATCTTCATATCTATATCCAGCGCTTTGTTTTGATTATCCCAGTTACTTTTTATTACAGCATCGCCAAGGCTTTCATGGTTAAATCCAAATTTCAGAATAGAGATATCTGCAAATATTCGCGGGACCGAAAAAACATCCGAAATACTTATTTTGCCGTTTACATATCCATCCAGGTCAATTCCGGCCTGTTGCCATAGCATATCGGCATACGAAATATTAAAATCTTTGATATCAAGAACCATCTGGCTGAGAGGATCAGCAGATGCAGTGCCATTAAAAATTATATGATGTTTATTATTTGCCAGTCCAAGATTGCGGGCTTCTATGAATGCACTATCAAATGTTAACAGGTTGTCGGGTATTGATTTCCAAACTGTATCATTAATCATAAGTACAGCATTGTCAATCCGGATATTCAGACGTGGATTTTGTTTAAAATACACAGCGCCTGAGATATCTCCTTTATTGTGATCCGTCACTTTTATATCATCCCAAGATATCTTGAACTTTACACTATCGTCAGATGCCAATGCATTAAGTTTGAACTGTTCAATCATTTTATTTGTTGTATCAGCTTTTGTTGCTTCCGACATATCAATCCTGCTGCACTCCATGTCTATAGCCAGGCTTTTATCAGCTGTTGAGCCTGTAAGAGTCCAGTTATGTAGTGCTATTCCGTTTAGTAAAATCAAAGGGGAGCGACCGTTTACATTTACCAGGCCTAACCCAGGGTCAAATGTTCCCGAAATTACAGTATTGGTGTTTACTTTTAGCCAGGGTAAAAACATATCTGTAATCGGATCAGTATGATGGAGATTAATAGTATAGTCGAAACTGCCTCTGTTTAACCGGACAGGAAGTTTTTGCTCCTGCGAAAGTGAGGGTAGAAATTCAGTAAAAACCATCGTCAGATAATCTGCCATATCATCAAATGTATATTGTCCCGAAAATACTGCATCAACAAAATCACTGTTTAACTGCATTCGTTTATTGCCATTTCCCAATGCAATAGTAGAAAGTGACAGGTTTTCCATTTTAAGGGATTTCGATCCTTTTATAAAATTAGTGTTATTGAAATGCAATTCACCCACAAGGTTGTCAATTGTGTTGCCCTGAAACCTTAAATCAGTACTTGTTGAGAGCATTACAACTGAATCACTAGTCATCAGGTTGAGTTTTGCCAGGTTGGCATGTGATAAATCAGCTTTAAAATCAAACGCAGGCAACTTTTCCGAAAAATCAGCTGAACCTAAAAAATTAAGGCCCAGCAATTTGTCATTTACATAAACCCCTCCGGTAAATCGCTTTTGCTTGAATTCCCCATCGATATTTATCAGCCCGAAAGTATTTCCCGCATACTGCAGATTGGTAATTTCTCCTTTCATAGTAAGATCAGCCTTTTCAAGTGAGAAATTTTGTCCTTTGATCTTAGCAAAAATGTTGACAGTTCCAACATCCTTAATGTTAAGAACTTTGCCTGCATTGAATGATTCGACAAGGATTTGCCCGTCATATTCTATAGTATGAGCCTTTTTATTATTGGTAAGCAGAATATCTGTGGTAACATTACCCACATCGGTAATAAAAGTCGCTTTCGACACAAAATCATTATAAAAGCCTGTAAACCTGCCATTGATACTTATATTCCCTAATGATAACAAGGCTTCAGGTAAGGGGATTTTATTGCCATTTTCCGAATATGGAAGTGTAAAAGATTGAATATCTTCCACATTTGTATAAAATTCATTGCTCTTCAGGTTAAAAAAAGTTTCCTCAATATTAGGAAGGCCATTCATGTTAATGCTACCCTTAAATGAAGTATACTTCCCGAAAGCAAATTGAAAATCCTTAGCGAAGAACGACGAGACCGTGCCTTTTATGTTTCCGGAGAAATCGAAAACCTCAGCCATTCCATACACATCAGGAGCAAAAGAAACTATATCGCGCATATCGAGCTGCGATGGTTTAACATCAGCTGTAATCTTAATGCTGTCAAGGAAATAATTGAACGCGTCCCAGTGGTTATACTCAAACTTAAGGTCCAAATTTAACCTGCTGTTTTCAGTAGTAATATGCAGATTTTTAGCTATTAATCCCCTGGGACACACGATGGCATTGGTAGTAAAATCATCGAGTCTGAACCCGCTTTTCTCCTTAAAAGTTAATTGTTTGAAATCACCTATCAGGCTATCACCTTTAATGAGGATATTTTTCACCTCAAGGTTAAGTTTTGATAAATCCATATCCGAAAAATCAATACCTCTTCCAGGCTTCATGTAGCGCTCATCGCGGAGTGAAAAATGTGAACCTATAAGTTTTAGGTTTTTGATTTGAAGAACCCAGGGTTCCGAATGGGTTGTATCAACAACTGGCGACGAAAAGTAATCAATAATAAACTGTAGGTTCAGGCTGCTGTCTGTCTTGTATTGTATCAGGTTTATATCAGCATAGTTAAGAGCTATTGCGTTCAGGATTAGGTTGTGATTTTGAAAATCAATAGATTTAACATCTGCTCTTATTTTTTTTGCTTCTAAAAGAACATTATTATGTTTGTCCGATATCTTAATATCCGTGATAACAGCTTCCAAGAACCAGTTCAGCCTGAAACTTCCGATTGATACTTCGGTATTGAGTTCATGTGAAAGATAATCGGCTGCACGATGTGCCAGGTAGGTTTGAACCGGGATTGTACGTACAATTATAAATGCTGCCAGCGGTGTAAGCAGCACCGTAAGAAGAATGAATAATAATATGCTAACAGGTTTTTTGATACTTTTGCAGCTTAAAACATGTAACTACTTCCCGGTTGATTCAATTGTATTAATCTAAAAGAACCGGCTAAATTCATCTATACATATGCCTGCGTATATTCTTGGTATTGAATCATCCTGCGACGACACTTCTGCTGCTGTGTTGATGGATAACATTGTGCTTTCAAATGTTATTGCTAACCAACAGGTTCACAAGGATTTCGGAGGTGTAGTTCCGGAACTTGCTTCGCGGGCACATCAACAGAATATAATACCGGTAATTGACAAGGCACTTCAGACTGCAAATATAAGTAAAAGCGACCTAAGTGCGATAGCTTTTACCCGTGGTCCGGGATTGCTCGGATCCTTACTTGTTGGAACTTCTTTTGCCAAGTCTTTTTCATTGGGATTAAATATTCCGCTGATTGAAGTAAATCACCTGAAAGCACATATCCTGGCTCATTTTGTGGTTCAACCCGGGAAATCAAAAGTCTTGCCTGAATTTCCTTTTTTATGTCTTACTGTTTCGGGTGGACACACACAGATAGTAATTGTTAAAGGCTATGATGAGATGCAGATTATTGGTCAAACCATTGATGATGCTGCAGGCGAAGCTTTTGACAAATCAGCAAAAATACTGGGGCTCGAATATCCCGGAGGCCCCTTGATAGACAAGTACGCTATGGGAGGAAACGCGGAAGCTTTTACTTTTGCCAAAACCAATGTTCCGGGTCTTGATTTCAGCTTTAGCGGGTTAAAAACATCAATCCTGTATTTCCTGAGAGACAAGCTCAAAGAAGATGCCATGTTTATGCAAAACAACCTGACTGATTTATGTGCATCGATACAATCAGCGATTATAAATACCCTGATGGTAAAACTGAAATTAGCCAGCAAACAAACCGGAATTAATGAAATTGCCATTGCCGGTGGAGTGTCGGCAAATTCGGGGTTACGCAAAGCGATTTCGGACATGCAGTCAATGGCAGGATGGAAAGTTCACATTCCTGAATTTCAGTTTACCACTGATAATGCTGCCATGATTGCTGTGGCAGGATACTATAAATTTCTGGAAGGCAGTTTTGCCGAACAAAATGTTACGCCTTATTCAAGAGGAGGAATTTAGCGATACAGGCAGAGATAGCTTGTATCAGTTTTCGCCTTTACTTTGAATGTTACATCTTTGTCGACTATAAAAGTCTCAAACTGTTTATAGGATTTCCATTCAGTTTCTCCAGGCTGCATTACGTGTAGCTCACCTGAAGTTACAGTCATATGCTCAATGGTGGAGGTCCCGAAATTATATTCGCCGGCAGCCATCGCTCCAATAGTGGCAGGTCCATCAAGCGTTTCAAAGGCAATGGATTTAACATTTCCGTCGTAGTATTCGTTGGTTTTAAACATGGAATTTGGTTATAGGTTTTAGGGTTTAAAATGTATTCTGCTTCATTATAGTCATAAAGTTGTCATTCAATGGTCATTAGGTTGTCATTTGATTGTCATACAGTGGTCATTCAATGGTCATTCAGTCGTCATTCAATGGTTGTTTGGGCGTTTGGATTTGTGGCTTGGGATCATGAAATTTAGATCATGAAATTTAGAACTTGGAATTTGAGACTTCAATCATTTTTACTAATTCGATAAAACCGGAATCTACCATAGTATATTATTTAGTTTATCACTTCAAACCGTTCTTTTAATCCCTTTTTTACTGAATTTTTATTATGGTCGAAACGAAAATACTGCCTGTCTACAATCCCAGTCGGTAGATGTTCACGAATATAGTCATTCATGAAATAATCGAATAGCATTTCTGCATGTTTTTGCCCTAAATCAAATGCCATTTTGTAAACATCGTCCATCTGAACAGAATCCCGTTTGGTATCTACTCCAACGCTGCCTTCTACCACGTTGAAATTAATACCATGTTTAATATAATCATCAATGTATCCGTTGAGATACAATACTTGCTTGACACCCGTATTGGCTCTGCTTGCCTCAATCCAACTGCTTAGGCTAATTTTATTTACCCTGTATCCATAGGGAAGTGGCTCACCAGTTTCCACCGAATACTGATCTATGTAACCGATACTGTATTCTTCATCAAGTTGTAGTTGTGCTATTTGTATCACCCACTTTGGATCAGGTAATGAAAGGAAAATATCTGAACCATCATCCAAGTAAACATCATAACCTTCAGTAGTAAGTTTGTCGATCATGCTGTTGGTGAAAGTCGTCAGAAATATTGAATCGGAAACATGCTTGATATAACAGGATTGTACCCAGGATATTGAATCAAATTGTTCAGAGGTGTATTTAGCAGCTGTATCATAACTTATTGAGAGATTGTCTTTGTAGAGTTCATATAATGGTATGATCATCACGCCATTACCATTATGCTGTTTCACGTAATCCTTGGCAAGATTACGTTCGGGGCTGCAAGCAGTTATCAGCAGTATGATGCAGGTAAATGGAATCGCTAAATATCTGAACATAAACCAATTTTTAACCAGTTATATTAACCAGTCTATTCTTCTGAATTAAGGTTAATCAACATTTGTTCAGCAAATGCTTTACCAAAAGCAATGCCTTTATTGATTCCTTCCTCGTGTGGTGTGAATTTAATATATAAGCCTTCGCCGAAATATTTAAGCTTCAGATTTGCCATATTCGATTCGAGCATTTTGGCAGCTTCGCCACTCCAGCCGTACGATCCGAATGAAGAAGCCAGTTTGCCTTTATCGCGTAATGGATTTATAGCTGCAAAAAGCTGGTATATGGGCATTAAAATATTCTGATTTATGGTAGGTGAACCCACCATCACTCCTGTGCAGTTCGACATATAATATTCAAGATGCTCTAACGACATATTCTCAATGTCGTGAACCTCAACATGCACTCCCGGAACCTGGCTTACTCCTTTAGCAATGGCCTCGGCAAGTGTAGTTGTATTGTGATATGCTGATACGTATGGAATGAAAACCATTGGTTTTTCGCCAAGCGAAAGCGCTTCTTTAGCATACTTTTCGCTCAGATCAATATATTTTTTCCAATTTGTGCGAAGTATAGGACCATGACCAGGACATACAATACTGATTGGCAAGGGACGGATTCGTTCAATAGCTTTGAGCATAAACTTGCTGAAAGGCTTCAGGATAACGTCAAAATAATACCTGAAAGCATCGTCCCAGTTTCCAACCTTATCATCAAACATTCGCGAATCACAATAATGTGCACCGAATGAATCGCAGGTAAACAGGATGTTTTCATCCCGTAAAAAAGTATAAATACTATCGGGCCAGTGGAGGTTTGCTGCGCCTACTACCTGGATTTTCTTATTACCAAGGTCAAGGTAATCGCCGTCGCGCACTTGCAAATGCTTGAAATCGCGACCAAGCATATCTTTGAGGTAACGGATTGCATTTCCGCTACCTACAACGGTTGCATTTGGCGCTACTTCAAGTAGTTTGTGCAAACTTCCTGAATGGTCAGGCTCAGTGTGATTAACAACAATATATTCAAGTTCAGCCGGATCGGTGAGCTGCTTCAGTTTTTCGAGGAAAACAGGGAAATATTTGTCTTTAACTGTTTCAACGAGTGTTTTTTTATCTGCATTAATGAAATACGAATTGTAGGTAGTGCCGTAAGGTGTATGCATTACTACATCAAAAGTAACCAGTTCGCGGTCGAGAACGCCAACCCAGTGTACATCTTTAGTGATTTCAAGAATTCTGTCGTCGTTCATAATTAAAAATTTCAGGTTTGAATTATTTGGACCTCATTCCTGAATCCCCTCTTTACCTCATCCGCCCGCCTGAGGCGGTCACCTTCTCCTCAAGGAAAAGGAAAACGGAATTTATGTTTTTTAGAGAGGGGACTTGTGGACGAGATTTAAAAGATATTTTAGTGGTTATAAATTGTTATTCTGCTTGTTAAATTCTTTTTTTTTTTGCTTAAAACAACGACATCTGTATTCCTGATCCTGAATCATCGTCATCATCAGGAAAATCAGGAGGAATTACGTGTGGTTTAGGTTTTATAGCCTTTTCCGGTTTTCCGGGTTCCTTTATTTCTTCTTCTGCTTTAGGCTCTTTTTTTTCTCTTGGAATTTTTGGTTTTTTGATTTTTACAATTTCTGCAGTTTCAATATCACCTGGGTTTTCAAATTCTTCAGGTTTAACCAGTGTTTCATCTGTTACTGATTCATCTTCATCAGGTTCAGTATCATTTTCATCAGATTCAGTCTCATTTTCTTCGATACTTTCCTCTTCAATTTCTTCATCTGCTTCTATCTCTTCTTCCTCTTCAACCGGAATCGGATCGAGCCAGGTGATAAGGCTTACAGGGTGATTACTGAGTTTCTTGCCCTTGGCTTTAACACCCATAACTTCGACAAACTCATCGAGGATAATCTCTTCAGGCTCAACTGGTTTTTTCGCACCCGTGTTGTCATATTCAACCCTGATTTGTGGCCTTTTATCAGCAACTACTTTCTCAAACTTATTGCCATCCTCTTCGGGGAATAAACAAACTTTTTTATCCGACAATTCAGGGACAAAACGCTTGATAAAATAAGCCTTCTTTTGCTCACTGTAATACAGAACGGTAAGTGCTTTGGAAGGGTTGAATTTTTCGATATGTGTCATATCCTCTTCGAAATGATTCGACAGATCGAAACTCATCAGTTTATAAAACCCTGATCGTGTGAGGGTAAGAATCTTGTCATCTTCCTTGAATGCCCCAATGTATTGTCCGCGCTGATCAGTATTGAGCCGCATTACTGTGTCGTCGTACCATATATGAAGTGCTCCGAGTGTGGAAAATCCTTTTTCGGCCTGAACGATCTTTTTCACTGTATTTTTACTCAGAACATTGCCTTGTGAACTGCGGCCCTTTATTGCTAATTCCGAGAAATCGAAATCGAAATTGAGTTTTTTAAGCCTAGGTTTTGGCTTCAGGCTTACCTTGATTATTTCGGATTCACCGTTTGGATTTACCGTAAAATAAAGCACTTTTGAGCCTGGTTTCCCTTTTGTGAGTATATAATCCTTATCGCGAACCACGCCCGTTACGGCAAACCGCTTCACATAGGCGGCTCCCATGCGGCCATCCTGGTAAACACAATGATATACGGTCCGGTTATCATTCTTTTTGAAAACATCGATATGGATCACGTTTTTTCCTACGAATGCTTTCTCTGCAACCCGTGTAACTGCAAAAGTTCCGTCTTCGCGGAAAACAATGATATCGTCAATATCAGAGCAATCGCAAACAAATTCATCTTTCTTAAGTCCAAAGCCGGCAAACCCTTCTTCGCGGTTAACATACAATTTCTGAGTGGCGGCAGCTACGGCAGCAGCTTCAATGCTTTCGAAGTTTCGGAGTTCTGTTTTGCGCTCCCTGCCTGTTGCATATTTTTTACGGATATTTTCGTAGAACGCGATTACATAATCGGTAAGGTGTTCAAGATTGTGTTTTACACTGAGTAATTCCTCATTCAGGTTTTTTATATGCTCATCGGCTTTGAATGCATTGAACCTTGAAATACGCTTAATACGGATTTCAGTAAGACGTACTATATCTTCCTCAGTGATTGTCCGGTAGAACTCAGGTTTATAAGGTTCAAGACCTTTATCAATGGCTTTGATTACTGCTTCCCAGGTTTTACATTCTTCAATATCACGGTAAATCCGGTTTTCGATGAAGATCCGTTCGAGTGATGCAAAAAGTAATGATTCCATCAACTCTTCCTGCCTGATGAGTAATTCCATCTTCAGCATTTCAATCGATCGCTGTACTGAGATACGCAGTATCTCCTTTACGCCGACAAAATAAGGTTTTCCTTTATGGATCACACATGAATTGGGCGATTCAGAACGCTCGCAGTCAGTAAAAGCATAAAGGGCATCAATGGATTGATCAGGAGAGACGCCAGGCTGCAGATGTATCAATATTTCAACGTTCTGAGCTGTATTATCATCAATTTTGCGGATTTTTATTTTCCCTTTTTCGTTTGCTGCTATAATGGTATCAATCAGATCGCCCGTTGTAGTGCCCCATGGTATCTCATTGATTACAAGTGTTTTTTTATCGTATTGGCTTATCCTGGCCCGGATACGGATTTTACCGCCACGGAGTCCGTCATTGTATTTTGTAACATCAGCAAGACCGCCTGTAGGGAAATCAGGAACCAAAGTAAAATCCTGTCCGTTGAGAACAGCAATCGAGGCATCAATAAGTTCTACGAAGTTATGAGGCAGAGTTTTTGCTGCCAAACCAACCGCAATTCCTTCAACTCCCATTTGCAGTAAGACCGGGAACTTCATAGGGAGATTGACAGGTTCTTTATTCCGGCCATCGTAGGATAATTTCCATTTGGTGGTTTTAGGATTGAAAGCTACATCGAGAGCAAACTTTGAAAGACGTGCCTCAATATATCGGGGAGCTGCAGCCCTGTCGCCGGTAAGGATGTTTCCCCAGTTTCCCTGCGTATCCAGAAGTAAATCCTTCTGGCCAATCTGAACCATGGCATCACCGATTGAAGCATCGCCATGCGGATGGTACTTCATGGTATTGCCTATAACATTGGCAACTTTATTGTATCGGCCATCCTCCAATTCCCACATGCTGTGCAGGATGCGCCTCTGAACAGGTTTCAGCCCATCCAGCACTTCGGGCACAGCCCGGTCGAGAATTACATAGGATGCATAATCGAGGAACCAGTTCTGGTACATCCCCGGCAAATAAGTTGTATGCTGCAAATCACCGTGATCAGTTATTCCTTCCGTTTCGGGCAATAGTATTTCCGTATCTTCAGTGGGTAAACTCTCACCGGAGATATCTTCCTCAAGGGGTCCTTCTGCCAATTCGTCGTTTTCGTCCATTACCTGTATTGATTTTACTGAATTCCTAAATCCTGATATTGCGGTGCAAATTTACTCTTAGTAAGTAATTTATAAAAACTGAACATCTATTTTTTGAAGAATTTTATCAACAATATTTCGGCAAGCAACATCAACAATGCAAGCCAGATGAAATATTTCCAGAGCTGCGTTCCGCTATTTATCAGTGCAATAACTTCATTTAAGGGTTTTTGCCCGCTTTTCAATATACTGAATGTAGTTAGATGTGATTTATTTAAAATGGATTCCAACTCACTGATGCTGTTACATGCAAGATCACTCTCGCCCCGGTTATAATTAAAAGCAAGTGAAGCAATAGTGTTTTTATCATTTACGAGTTCAAAATTGCCGGCCATGGGAATCTGGTTACCGACAAAAATATTCACCATGTTCCCGGCAGTATTTATCTGCGGGATGATTTCAAAGTCTGAGTTCAGCAATTTGATTTTGAATATTTTATCTCCGGAAGGCAAAGTTGTGACGATCCTGATTCCTTTATTATCACCGATAAAATTGTACAGGTTATGCGACGGATGACTGATTAATGCAATATTGTAAAGTACAGGTACAAAGAGTGCCTGTAACGGGAAATTGCTGAAAGTCGGATCGAGCGGAACCGTAAACTGTAATACCTGGCCCATTCCGCTATTGGTTAGTGTAAGAAACTCCCTGTTATTAAGCATTCCCATCAGGGGAACCGTAAGCATTGCAGATGAAAATACAATAGGGTAATATTTACTGACTTTTGGCAGATCGGTATTTGAAGCAACTACCTGTTTGCCTTGCTGACGCTCGAACACATCACGGAACAGGTAACTTTCTTCGCTTAACCGTACAACTTTGGTAGAAGTTGTATCAATCTGCTGATAGGATGGTGCCTTCAGGGATGACAGGAAATTGTTGTATGAAACCAGATCCGCATTTGTAGCCGGAAGCACAAGTATGGTACCTCCATTGCTTACATAACGTTTTATCTCTTCTGCCAAACCAGTTGAAATAGCAGGAATTTCGTTGAGGATTATCAGGTCAAATTGCGGAAGACGGCCATAATCGAGCGATTTCTCATTCATATTGCTTAGTCTAACTGTCGAGTCCTGGCCGAATAATGCATTCAGGTAACGGTTTTCTGTGTCGCCATTAATTGCAAGTACATTGATAGACGATAGTACATCAAATGAAAAATAAAATTTATCATCGTAAGTTATCGGGTAATCGGTTACCTGTAGCATTCCTTGCTGCGGACCGGCCTGGTAAACTGTAAACGGCAACTCAACCGTAGTTGACATACCAGCTTTTATATCAATACTGGCAACCGATTTTTGCTGGTTATTGATAAACAGTTTCAATGGAATTTTTTCGAGATCATTTTCTGATTTATTCCAAGCCCTGGCCCTGAGAAGCAAAGTTTTGCCCGGTTGCTGTGTTGGCTGATCAAACCAGCAGCTATCAATATACAAATTTGCCTGAGATGAGGATTTGAGAGGAACCAGGTACGTGTTTATTGAAGAATCAGGCTGGAAATCAACACTGCTGTATGACGATTTCTGAAAATCAGAAATTATATAGGAAGTTCGGCGTGCAGAATTTTGGTTTTTTAATAAATCATATTGTCGCCTGACGATTTCGGAAAACGAATGAACTGATGGAGATGTTTTTACTTCTTCGAGCATGGTGAGAAACTCGTCGCGTGTTACCAGCCGCTGGTGCCGGCCTTCGAAATCACATGTCAGCAATTGGAATAAATTCGTTGATTTATAAGCTGATGCAATTTCGCGGGCTTTTTCTTTTGATTCATCAAGCAAAGTGCCATTGGTGCCGTTGGCTTCCATGCTGAATGAATTATCAACAAAAATGCTGACTTCATTTCGGGATGCAATTTTCGACTGCTTTTCCGAAAAAGGGATATATGGCTGTGCAAAAGCCATAACCAAAGCAGCAATTGCTAAAATACGCATGGCAAGTATCAGCAAATGACGCAATTGTGATTGTTTCTGCGTTTGTTGTTTTAGTTCCTGCAAAAATCGGACATTGGTAAAATAGACCCTGCGAAATCGACGGAAATTAAAAAGATGGATCAGTATGGGTATAGCAATAGCCAGTAAGCCAAAAAGATATAAGGGATTGACAAATTGCATAGGGAAATAATACGCACTTAATGGCAGGAATATTGTGCAAAAGTAAGGAATTTGGTATGATGAGTATCAAATCTGGTTTAGCAAATTGTTTTACTCAATTAATTCTTGATATAAGTGGTGCAAACATCAGTATTTATAAAATACAGACAATCCGTGTGTTGTATTTGTCCAGCTTATAAATGATTAGACCTTAAATGTGATAATATATGAAAATTATTTGTTTGAGAATATTTTCTGTTTGATTAACAGCTAATAGGGATTTAGAATTATCAATTAGTGCCCTCGTTTTAAACTTCAATCTGAATGTGTTCTAATCTCACAAGCCCTGATTAGTTTTTGAAATCATGCGATTATGAGAAATCCTACTTCACTTTCAAATTTTTGATTTCTTCAGGAGTGCAGCCATAGCTTGATTATTATGGTAATTTGTATTACTGTATTTGTTGATCTGAGATTGAAGATTGTACTCATCACCTAGTGGAACATCGATAGAACCATCAATCTTTGAGTTTTCATCCTTTACATTAGGTTCTTTTTCAGGATAACAGTCATAGGAATCATTTAATGAAATATTTTCTGCGGGATTGTTTTCACTTGGTTCCGGAAGACGGGAAGTACCCTCATATATCCCATCTTCATGAAAAAATATTTTACGAGTTCTCATTTTGTATTGACTTTTAAATCAGTGTTTTATTTGTTGTCAAAAGAAATTTTACAATTGAAGTCATGTGTTTATGTTGCAATCCGGAATTGGTTGCATTAGTGTTGACTTGCTAACACTTTATTTCCGAATTAAAAACATCCTCATATTGTTTTGGGATCAATTTATCTGTTTCCCGGTCACTTTCCCATCTGTAATTATCTTTAAAGTACCGGAACTGATAGTTTCTGCCAAGAGGTAGTTCGAGGGTAAAGACAAATTTTCCGCTATCAGTTTTTTATAGGACGTTTTTCTGGATGCCAGTCATTAAAATCGCCTACTAGTGTAACTTTTCTTATATGATCAATTAAAGATTCCGGTAGCTTGAACATTACCCGGCAAATTCCTTTTTCACGGGAAAAAGTATTTTGAATACTTATTTCAACCTCATTTTTTAATTTTTACATTTTCACATGCAAATGATTAAACAATTGTGTGAATTGGTTGAATTTCATTTGTCCAGGTTCCGGCCAGAGTATTTCAGATTAAATTTCAAAGATCACAAGTTACTGTTCAAGTAGTGTGGTAAAACAAACATCTGATTACGACTGGTGAGAAGGTAATTGTATCGTCACCGCTTTTTTCAGGGTGCCAAACAACAGATTAAAAATTCGGGTTTCTTTTTTTTGTAAACTAGCCTCTGATGCAAGGTTACTTTCACCGAGATATCTGAGTTTGATTATTGTAACCTCACAACCGTTTGAGATGATTGTTTTCAGTTGAGACAAAGGTAAGGTAATATAAAGCTTTCCACTTGAAAATCAGGATAATATATATGTAGGAAAAATGCCATTTCGCTTGTAGGAATTTTCCTACAAATTATGTGTATAGTTTACTTACTCAGGCCAGATTATTTTCTTTTACAAAACTGATAAGTTCAGCCATATTCTTCAGATTAAGCTTTTTCATACAACGTGTACGGTATGTAGAAATTGTTTTCACACTGAGGGTCAACGATCTTGATATTTCAGTGAGAGTTTCTCCGGCAGCAAGCCTCATAAGTACAAAGTATTCGCGGTCGGAAAGCCCTTTCATTAGATCTCCTGTTTTTTTCTTTTGTATCTCATTAACAAGCAACTCAGCAACATTTTCAGTAATATACTGTTTGCCTGAAAGTATCCGGTTGATAGCACCAATCAGGTCATCTGCAGCCCGTGTTTTGGTTAGATATCCTTTAGCCCCTGCTTTTATTGCTCTCAATGCCATCTGATCTTCTTCATACATGCTTAATACCAGGATTGGTATATCCGCATCAAACGACTTTACATCCAGTATAAAATCAAGACCTGAACGTCCGGGCATGTTAATATCAAGAATAATCATATCTACTTTTTCTTTATTGAGTTTTACAAGGGCCTCAGCACTGTTACTCGCCTCAGAGCATTTCGATTTTTCGAACGCATTATTGATTATCATTTTCACACCCTGGCGGAAAATACTGTGGTCGTCGACAATTAAAAAATCATACATTGTAACACCTGTTAATGGAAATTATTCTTTTGTATGTGCTTATATGTTTTTAGTTATTGGCGTATAAAAGCAATTGGGGTTATGAAATAAGGGTAAAAGATTGCTTTCTGAATGCCTGATTGATGCAATTTATAATTATTTCATTACAGGTACTTTGAGATGTACGGTTGTTCCTTTTCCTGAAACTCCTTTAAAACTTATATTCCCTTTCATCCCAACTATTCTTTCGCGCATCCCGATAATTCCGAATGACCTGTGATCGTCTATTTTTTCCTGGTTAATTCCTATGCCGTTATCTTTCATTGTTAGTGAAAAAGAAGATGGTGTACCCGAAATTTTAACTGTTACATAGGATGCCTGCGAATGGTTTCGGATATTGGTCAATCCTTCCTGAACCACACGGTATATGGCATGCGCCGATTCATTGCCAATCGCGAAAGCATCTTCTTCTATCCTGATATCACAGGTTATACCGGTACGTTTTTGAAATTCCGTAAATAACTGCTTTAATGCCGGAATCAAATCCATATTACCAGGTAATACAGGCCGGAGTTCCACTATTATTGAAGTAACAGCATTCATACATTGTTCAACTAAAAGTAATATGGTTCCAACAGTATCCCTTTGTGAATCCTGCTTATCAGGCATTTCTTTCCACGAAATCAATTCAATCTTCATGGCTGAAAGCAATTGTGCGAGATCATCATGAATGATCCGGGCTATGTTAAGGCGTTCTTCTTCACGAACTTTTTGCAGATAGGCATAAAGTAGTTTGTAATCTTGCAACGATTTTTTTAACTGTTTTTGCGAAGATTTACGTTTTACTAATTCTGAAATAATTGACAGGTTCAAATCTTCAAGTTCCTGTGTGCGTTCGTTAACTTCCTTTTGAAGCTGCTTTTCTGAAAGAAACAACACTTCCTCAGCATGTTTTTGTTCCGTGATATCAACTGCAGATAACAGGCACTGATCGCCGTTTTCGTTTACAATGGCACTTAGGTGAAAATATATTAGGGAATTGTCTTTTACGGATAATATAACTTCGCAGGTTTCTTTCCTGTTACATCTAAACACTTTGGCGAGAAAGTGTTTGAATATAGGTCTTGTATCATGCGAAATATAGTTGCTGAAAACAGAGTTTAACAATAATGAACGCTCCTGTCCGAGCAAAATTGCACCACTTAAGTTAAGCATGACAATTTGTTCATTCCTGTTCAGTGTAAAGTAACCCGATGGCGCAAAATCATATAACTGAGCATATTTTGATTCCGCATTATCAACAGCCTGCTTTTTTGCAAAAGCGAGTTCTTCGTTCTGCATCTTTAGTTCTTCCTGGTAAACCTGGAGTTCATGAATGAGTTTCAATGCATCTCCCTTTGATAGCTGAGGTCCTGCTTCAAAAGTCTTCTTTTTCAGCGAATCCTCAGCTTTTTGCCTTAGAGTTGATTCTTTCTGCTGATTATCGTTTTTTTTCATCCTGTTTATTCTTGATTTAAACGAGAAGTGAATTATTACGTGACTGCAACATCTAGGCGTATGTCAGGTGAATGAGATATCGGACAGAATATCAAGATGTGATTTTCAATCTTTCAATCCTTTGTTTAAATGAAATCTGGTGCTCTTCGTCTGTGCTGTTGGGATCTTTCATTTCTCGAAACATCTTGCAGGGTAACTCTGCGCAATCACCGTAGCTTTTAAATCCTTTCTTAGTTACAGAACAATTGAATAAGGGGCATGTTTTATCCGGCATCATTTCTTTTGCCCAGAAAGTTTGTCCTTTAACAGCAATACATCCATTGCATTCCTTGCTGTAAAATTCTCATTCGTCGCAGATTAATCCGTATTTTGATAGAATCATGGTTTATAATATTTATATACAAATTTAGCTGCTTTATCCTTTAAATCGAGAATAGTTTGAATAAAAGCATGCAACATTCTGAATTGAAGGGTCAGGCAAAGTAATGAATCAATTCTTGCTGCAGTTTAAAAATTACTATCTCTTCAAGGATTCATTAATCCATTTAAAAGAATAACCGTATCTTTGCAATTAAGAACTTCTACAAAATGAATTACTGCGAAACTGAATTTACACTTAATACAACCCAACCTTAGCTAGGTTGAGATGGAATGCTATTAAAATGCGCGCCTTTCTCAACCTCAGGGAAAGGTTTTTTTATTTTTTGGTCAGAATTGATAAAAACCTGAATCAGTATGCGGATATTAAAATTTGGAGGCTCATCCATAGCAAATCCCGGGCGTTTAAAAAACGTGATTGATATAGTTAAACAGTATCATGATTTATATCAGGATGTTACATTAGTTGTATCTGCACAAGCGGGAATCACTGACCAACTTGTAAATTTATGCGAATTTATCCCTACTGATAAAGAAAAATGCGAGTCCATTATCCATGAAATTGAACAGCGGCATCTCAGTACGATAAAAGATATGTTGCCCATGACTCAGCAACCTTCAGCCATGGCAGAGGTAATGTCCATTTGTAATGAATTGGCTGGTATCGCAAAAGGTGCATCATTGGTAGGCGAGCTGACTTTGCGAACACGCGACCTGATACTAAGTTTTGGTGAGCGACTTTCAGCTTTTGTAATTACAAATGCGTTAAAATCGCTGGTTAGCAGCGCAAATTATACAGATGCCCGAAACCTTATCAAAACAGATGAGAATTTTGGTCATGCCAAAGTGAATTTTGAAATCACTAATCCATTGATACTGAATTACTATAGAGAAAATAAAGGCTTGAATGTAGTAACCGGTTTTATCGGCAGTACAACCAAGGGGCAAACAACGACGTTAGGCCGAAGCGGATCTGATTACACAGCCTCAATCATTGGCGCTGCTTTAAAAGCAGATGCAATCGAGATATGGACTGATGTGGATGGCATTATGACTGCCGATCCCCGTTTTGTTAAGGAAGCGCATAGCATTGACCAGTTGTCGTACAACGAAGCAATGGAAATCACCCATTTCGGGGCTAAAGTTATATTCCCGGCTACCATGCAGCCAGCCATGGCTAAAGAAATCCCGATATATGTAAAAAACACTTTTAATCCATCCCATAAAGGGACCTTGATTTGTAAGGAATCAGGAAAGGGTTTTGGCTTTATTAAAGGTATTTCATCACTTCGTGATATTTGTCTTATCAATATCGAAGGGAGCGGAATGGTTGGAGTTGCAGGGGTTTCGGCCCGTATGTTCAAGGTTTTGGCACTGCACCAGATCAGCGTAATACTCATAAGCCAGGCATCTTCGGAACATTCTATTTGTATCGGATTGGCCCAGGAAGAAGCTGAACAGGCCTGCCAACTGCTGCGGAAGACTTTTTCTGAAGAGTTACATGCAGGTTTAATATCCGATATTTATTATGAAGGCGATCTGTCCATAGTAGCTGTTGTAGGCGAAAATATGCGTAAGATGCCGGGAGTTTCGGCACGAGTTTTTGGCCCGTTGGGTAGGAACGGTATTAATGTAAAAGCCATCAGCCAGGGAAGTTCAGAACTCAATATCTCGATGGTTATCAATCAGAAAGATTTAAAAAAGGCTTTGCGGGTGCTTCATCAGTCTTTATTTAACTATGAGTTGCTGCAGTTGCATCTTTATATAATCGGGACAGGTGTTATCGGCAGTAAATTACTCGAAATGATTGAAAACCAGAAGAAATCACTTTCGGAACAGAAAATTTTACTCAAAATTTGTGGCATTTGTAACAGCCGCAAAATGATTGTTGGCGAAGAAGATATTGTAATTTCCAACTGGCGGAATTCTCTGGAAACAGATTCTCAAAAAGCGGATCTTCAAAAGCTGACAGATAGTATTATATTTCAGAATCTTGAAAACTCAGTGTTTATTGATGTTACAGCCTCAGATGAACCTGTTAAACACTATAATGAACTGCTCACGAATAACATTGCGATAGTAACTGCAAACAAACATTCCAATACGCAAAACATGTTTCAGTACAACCTCTTACATGGTTCAGCAAGAAAAAGGAATACTCCGTTTCATTACGAAACCAATGTTGGTGCAGGATTACCGGTAATCAATGTTTTGCAAAGCCTGATCAATAGTGGTGACCAGGTAAACGTAATTGAAGCTGTTCTTTCAGGAACTATGAATTATCTTTTATCAGAGTACGATGGTGGGAAACCATTCAGTGAACTGGTGAAGTTTGCAAAGGATAACAGTTACAGCGAACCCGATCCCCGTGATGACCTCAGCGGAATAGATGTTGCCCGTAAGTGTCTTATCCTGGCCCGGGAATGTGGCTGGGCAATCGAAGAATCAGATATTGAAGTTGAACCATTGATGCCGCCTGAAAGTGCAAACGCAAAAGATATTCCTGCTTTCTTTACAGAATTAAAAAATTATGATCAGCCCTTTCATCAACGGTTTGAGGCAGCTAAATCAAAAGGATTAAGATTACGGTATGTTGCTAAAATTGAAAATGGCAAAGCCAGGGTTTCGGTGATGGAAGTGGACGAAACACATGCTTTTTATAGTTTGCGGGGAACCGAAAACTGTATTAGTCTCACTACCCAATATTACCGGCAATATCCGTTAGTTGTAAAAGGTCCCGGAGCGGGAGTTGATGTAACTTCGGCAGGAGTTTTAGCTGATATTGTGCGTATAGCCGAAGGACTTAAACACTAGGTTATTCATCTTGCGCAGGCGGAAAACATAACCAGTTTATACCTTACATCTTAAACCTTAAGCCTTACTAATAAAAATCAGCCCAGTCCCAAAGAATCTACTTATTTATGATAAAATACAAATCAGTCACAGCTTATGCTCCTGCAACTGTTGCCAATGTAGGATGTGGTTTCGATATTATGGGCTATGCGGTTGAAGGTACCGGAGACAGCGTTACCATTACGGTTCAAGGTGATACTGACGACAATTCCCAAATAACCCTGCACGGCCTTTACGGACATCTTACTCCGGCTGACCGGATCAAAAACACAGCTGGAGTCTCTGTTGATGCATATCTGAAAGCTATCGGTAAAAGTGATTTAAACCTGAATATTACGCTTGAAAAAAATATGCCCCTGGGCAGCGGGATGGGCAGCAGTGCGGCTAGTTCGGCGGCAGCAGTATTCGCGGTGAATTTTCTTCTGGGCAATCCATTAAGCACCACTGAATTAATTCCCTTTGCCATGGAAGGCGAACGCGTTGCATGTGGCTATGCTCATGCTGATAATGTGGCTCCTTCCTTGCTCGGCGGTTTCACGTTGATAAGGAGTTACCGGCCTTTGGATATTATTCCTGTGCTGGGTCCTGATGATTTATACTCTGCTGTTGTTCATCCACATATTGAACTCAATACTTCCGACTCGAGGCGTGTGTTGAAAAATGAAGTTTCGGTTGAAAATGCGATTATTCAGAGTGCAAATACTGCAGGCTTTATGGTGGCCCTGATAAGAGGCGATTACAAATTAATGAAGCGTTCTATGTCCGATTTATTAGCCGAACCATACCGTATTCAGCTAATTCCTGGTTTCGACGCAATAAAAAAAGCCGCAATGGCATCCGGAGCAATAGGATGTGGAATTTCAGGTTCAGGACCTTCTGTTTTTGCTTTGTGCAAAGGAGAATCAACCGCCCGAACGGTTGCTAAAGTAATTCAGTATGAGTTTTTAAAGATCGG
>JBBQGD010000033.1:0-23341 GCA_038322655.1 Bacteroidales bacterium
GCATCATTACTTTATTTCCAACCAGGCAAGTTAAATCCTGGTATGATGCCTTCACACCCTTCCCCGGAACATCCTCAAAACTTTCGAGTGGAAACATTTTCATTCCCTCAAAAAGTGCTGCTATGGCATAAGCCAACGGATGTCCCGATCGTTTCTCCATTGAATACAAAAGTTGCTTTAATACCTCATCCTCTTTATACCATTTGCTTTGAGTAACAGATGGTTTGCCGGTTGTAAGTGTTCCGGTTTTGTCGAAGATTACAGCATTTATTTTACAAGCTGTTTCAAGGTTTTCAGCATTCCGGATCAGGATTCCCTGTGAAGCACCCCTACCGATTCCGGCCATTAGTGCAGTTGGAGTTGCAAGCCCAAGAGCACAAGGACAGGCTATAATTAAAACACTTATTGTAGTAAGGAAAGCAAAAGTTAGTGAAGGCTGAGAGCCAAATATCCACCAGATAATAAATGTTATTGCTGCCAGCACCAAAACGGTTGGAACAAATACAGATGCAATTTTATCGGCCAGTTTCTGAATGGGAGGCTTAGCCGATTGTGCTTCCTGAACCATTGCAATAATGCCGGCGAGCAATGTGTTTTTTCCGGTTTTTGAAGCGTTTATTATTAAATTTCCATTCGAATTTAAAGTACCTGCAAAAACATTGGCTCCGCTTTTTTTAAATACCGGCAATGGTTCACCTGTAATCATACTTTCATCTATATATGAATCACCGCTATCAACAACGCCATCAACAGGAATTCTGTCGCCGGGGCGCACCATTACCTGATCACCGGGGACTACCATGGCGAGGGGCAGTTCCATTTCGGCGCCATCTCTTAAAACAGTGAGGTTTTTTGGTTGTAAACCCATCAGGCTGCGGATTACGGATGACGCTTTGCTTTTCGAGCGTTCCTCCATAAATTTACCTGCAAGTATAAAAGTGATAATCACTGTGGCTGATTCGAAATATACATGAGGTTCAAGTCCGGCGCGAAGGAAAATTCCCGGGAAAGCAGTATTTAATGCGCTGAAAATAAAAGCAATGCCTGTGCTGAGAGCAACCAGGGTATCCATATTCACCATGCGATGTTTCGCTTGCTTCCATGCATTCGTGTAAAATTCTGATCCTGAAAACAGTACTACCGGGAGGGATAAAACCAGTAATATCCAGTTTTTATTCTCAAAATGAATAACATGAAACATTGACAATATAAACACAGGTATTGTAAAAAAAACTGCAACATACAGTTTCCTTTTCAGCTCATTAAAGTGTTTAAACTCAATATCAGCAAGCTTCTCATTCAGGTTTTCCTCTTCTATTATTAACCCATATCCGATTTCTTCTACAGATTTAGCAAAATCAGCCGGTGTTACTGCATCAGGATCGTAGGACACATACACATTTGCCCCGGCATAATTTACTGAAGCACTGCTAACGCCGGGCATTGAAGCAATCATACTTTCGACACTCAGAGCGCAGGCAGCACAAGCCATACCTGTGACTGCAAATGCTTCTTTTTTTGGTGATTTTTCCATTCTATCTATTCCCTTACATAATCAACAAAGATACTACTTGCATGTTTGCAGAAAATCGCAAAACAGCATAGATTAATGAAGGTTTTAATGAAATTTAAGGTTTCACGCATTATGAGAAAAGATCAACCTAACCTGGACAAGCTAGAAACAAAAAAGATTTGAATAATGAATATCGAACAAGGAATATCGAATAATGAAGTAAAAACATGAAGTATTGAATTAAAGAAATAATAATTAAAATCGCGGTACCAAATCTATGGCTTTGTTACTTCGAACTTCAATATTCCTTGATCATTATTACTCGCTTCGCTCATGAGATCGCTTCACTAAGTTCGATGTTTTAAAATTAACTTCAAATATTCTAGCAAAAAGCACACGAATATTCTTAGTTAAGTCTATGATTATAAAAATTCCATTAGCTTAATGATATGCAGAACAAGCTTGCAAATAAGCACCTATATTCATTTGAGATAATCTCAGTCTTCTTTCTTATCCTTGTATGTATAATTTACAGAAATCCGGTTGGTAGTATTATCTGTTTTTGTTTTTAAATCATTTACATTCTGATTTTCATTATAAGGCTCGGTTTGTGATGGTGATACTTCATCATCGTAATATTCAAAATCATCATCATCTTCATCCTCATCCCATTGATAGATCTTACGTTGCGGACCATCGTGACGATAAGCAAAAGCAATGATAATTCCGGCCAGACCGCCCAAAAGGTGTGATTGCCAGGAGATATTCTTTCCCGGGAAAAAATCAGGGGAAATACCCCATACGAGTCCACCATAAAGGAACGCCACTAAAAGTGAAAATGCCATCATACGGGGCTCGCGACGTAGTATGCCCCCGGTAAAATGAAAAGTTGCCAGTGCATAAACTACCCCTGAAGCGCCAATATGGATTCCAGTATCTGCAGCAAATATCCAAACCCATAAGCCTGTTACTAACCAACAGAGGATGAAAATAATTGTAGCTTTTTTACCGTAATAATAGAATAATCCTGAAGAAAGTAAAAATAGAGGTACCGAATTTGAGGAAAGATGAGCCCAGTCGGCATGAAGCAAAGGTGAAAAAAGGATTCCACGCAGCCCAACAAGGGTTTGCGGTATTAATCCATAGTCAGCAAAAGAAACATGGGAAATAACTTCAACAAGTTTAATTAGCCAAAGGATCAGGATTAAAAGCCCGGGAAAAACCATGCTTCCATAAAATCGCTGCTTTTCTTCCTTGTCCATACAACAATAATTGCTGCACGAAAGTAGTGTTTTTTGAATGGCAGGAAGAAACTTTAGTTTCTCAATAAGATCAAAGAAATTCTTCTGGTAAGTGTCGCTGATGGGAATCATGAGTTCCCCGATTTTAATCTGTTTCCGCTCAACAAATTCAATTTTATCGATCGCTACAAAAAACGATTTGTGTACACGGCAAAATCCAGGTTCGTGGAGTATTTCTTCAATTCCTTTGGCATTCATCAAAGTCATGATACGGCGGGTCCTGGTCACAATGCGCCAATAGTCACCCATGCCTTCAACATACAATACTTCTGATGCATCCACTTTTTCAATCCGGGTTTCGGTTTTAACGAAGAAAAAAGTGTTTGGATTTGAAACCACGGACCTTTCCTGTTTTTCCGGCTGAGAAATTTTCCCTTTTTGCAATTGTTCAAGGGCTTTATTGGCGCCTTTTACAAAGCGTTCGAAAGGAATAGGTTTCAGCAGGTAATCTAGCACATCCAGATCGAACCCTTGTATCGCATATTGGTCGTATGCCGTTGTAAATATAACCAGTGGCTTGTTTTTCAATGAATTAAGCAATTGTATGCCTGTAAGTTCCTCCATATGAATATCAAGGAACATCAGGTCGACTGTATTATGTCGAAGATATTCAAGGGTATCCATAGCATTGCTGAATGTACCTAACAAGTTCAGGAACGGAACTTTGGCGCAATATGCCCTGATGATATCAAGGGCAAGTGGCTCGTCGTCGATGGCTATACAATTAATTCGCATGTTAATTCAGAATTGTCAGTTCAATTTTAAACTTATCCTCGTTTTTATTTATTATAAGCTCATGCTTATCAGGATATAACAATCCAAGTCTCCGTTTGATGTTTTCAAGACCAAAACCACCTGATTCTTCAGCAGGTGCCTGGGGTATTGCTTTAGTGTAATTTTCAACAGTAAAAACCAAACTGTCAACTTTCAAGTTCAAATTTATGATAATTCCGGGTGCATGATTCTTTTCGCCGTGTTTAAATGCATTTTCAACAAAAGGAATCAGTAGCATCGGTGCAATAGTACGGTTTTCCATAGCACCTGTTACCTTTATTTCGACAAAGCCTTTTTGTGTTATACGCAACTGTTGTAATTCGATAAAGCTGTTAAGGTATTCAACTTCTTTATGTACAGCCACAATATCGGTATTCGAATCATAAAGCATATACCGCATAATACTCGAAAGTTTCATAACAGCTTCGGCGGCTTCGTCCGATTTATTATAAACCAGGGAGTAAATATTGTTTAATGTGTTAAAAAGAAAATGTGGATTTACCTGGGAACGCAATAAGGCAATTTCACCGGCCTGCCTTTCTTTGATCAATTCATCCTTAAACTTTTGCGCATCAAACCAGTCGATGCTGAAGCGGATCAGCATAGCATAAATGCTTATAATCACTGTATATTTCAAGGTGGCCCAGATCCATTCGTTTTGAAACAATAGTTGACTGTCGGGCAATTTTACTAGATATTTCCAATACCCTAACTCAACAGGGAGCCTGATTGCAGACAGACCTACCGCCAGAAGTATTACAAAAGGAAAAATATACCACTTCTGCTTTAAAACTAGAAATTTTGGAATAACAAAATATACTGTATAGAAAACAAAAATATTAAGCAGCGTTGTAATAAAAATATCTTTCAGATATAAATTATCCTGTAGGAGTTTAATGTCTATTTTATTAAGATAAACAGGGAAAAATGCCTGGTTAAGCATGTATATCCAAAACAGGATGTGAATAAGAATTTTATATCTGCTTTTCATTTTGTAATTCGTTTAATGTGCACCGGCTTTGGTAAAGGGTGCCGGATGCCAGGTTAATGGCATCCGGCATCCGAAATCTTATAATTTCAGATGTTCCGATTTTTCTTTTACCAGATATCCGCCCTGTTTTCAGGTGCAATATACCTTTTATCAGTGGGCTTGATGTCAAAAGCTGTATAGAAAGCCGGAATGTTGTACACAATGGCATTTACACGCGCTTCAGCCGGTGAATGTACGTCGAGTTTTAAACGACGCATTGTTTCTTCGTCGCGGGTATTGGCGCGCCAAACCTGTGCATATGCAAGGAAAAATCGTTGATCAGGAGTAAATCCGTCAATTTTCTTATTCTCTTTTCCTTTCAGGGCTCTTTGTAAGCCATTGTAAGCCACATTCATACCACCCAGGTCGGCAATATTCTCGCCAAGGGTAAGTTTGCCATCCACATGCAATGAGTCGAGCATTTTGTAGTTATCGTACTGATCAACAAGGACTTTTGTTTTAGCTTCAAAATTCTTTGAATCATCAGCCAGCCACCAGTCATGAAGATTGCCTTCTTTATCGTACTGACGGCCCTGATCATCAAAACCATGTGTCATTTCGTGCGAAATAACCATTCCGATAGCGCCGTAATTTACAGCATCATCACCATTCATAAAGAAGAACGGCGGTTGAAGAATAGCTGCCGGAAATACAATTTCATTCATATTCGGGCTGTAATAAGCGTTTATGGTTTGTGGTGTCATGCCCCATTCGCTGCGGTCAACCGGTTTCCCGATTTTAGCGATATCGCGGTTTACTGCAAACTGACGTGCATTTTTCTTATTTGCATAATATGAATCAGTTCCTATTGTGAGGGAGGTGTAATCAATCCATTTATCGGGGTAACCGATTTTAACATTGATTTTTGCGAGCTTGGCTTCAGCTTCTTTTTTGGTTGCATTCGTCATCCATTTGAGGCCTTCAATACGCTCGCCCAAAGATAATTTCAGGTTATTCACAAGTTCAATCATACGTTGCTTTGCTTCGGGCGGGAAGAATTTCTGCACATATAACTGACCTACAGCTTCACCTAGCGAATTACTGGTTTGATCAATCATCCGTTTCCAGCGAGGCTGCTGTTCCTTGGCACCTGATAGTACGGTTCCGTAAAATGCAAAATGCTCTTTGTCAAAATCCGACGAAAGCGATGATGCAGCTGAATTTATCAAATCCCAACGGAAATAAAGTTTCCAGTCAGCAACAGGAAATGTTTTCAGCATTTTAGCCATTCCGGTAATAAATTTAGGTTGGCCGATATTAATTTCGCCGGTAGCTTGTAGTTTAATTCCATCAAAATATGCTTTCCAATCAATCTCAGGAGCCATTTTCTGTAATCCTGCAAGATCTGTCTTATTATAGTTCGCTTTGGGATCGCGCAACTCGAGGCGGGTTGACGATATTTTAGCCAGTTCGGTTTCGATTTTCATAACCACATCAGCATCTTTTGCAGCCTGTTCGGGAGTTGAGCCCGCCAGAACAAACATTTTAGCCATATGCTTAATGTAACTGTCGCGGATTTCTTTTGAACGTGAATCATCCTCCAGGTAGTAATCCCTGTCTGGCAAACCAAGTCCACCCTGGTAAGTAGCGGCTATCACCTGGTTTGAGTTCTTCTCGTCGGGACTACTGAACAAATAGAATAGCGGGTAATTACCCGAAGCGTGCTGTTGGATCAGCATATCCTGAACATCAGCAATGGTTTTGAAAGCGTCAATCTGATCGAGCTCGGATTTAAGCGGACTGATACCATTCTTTTCAATTTTCACGGTATCCATGCCGGAATTGTAAAAATCGCGGATTTTCTGGTTTACTGAACCTTCGGAAGCATTTTTGTCTGCTGAAGCATCGGCAAAAATAGTTTTAAGCTGGTTGTAGTTTTCCTCTTCCAATACTTCGAAAGCACCATAACGGCTGTATTCAGCCGGGATCGGGTTGTTTTTCAGCCAGTTGCCATTCGCGAATTTGTAAAAGTCGTCGCCGGGTTTTACTGCAGTGTCCATGTTGGCAGCATTTAATGCCGGTTCTGGTTTCGGAGCTTTTTCAGAGCCTCCGCATCCGGAAGTGCCTATTGCAAGAGCTATGATACCTGCAGTTGCCATAACTGATTGTTTTAATAAAAAGTTCATAATGAGTGATTTATTTATTTTTAATTTGTTGTTTATAAAAAGCCTGTAAAAGTAAAAATAGTTACGAACGGAATAAAGGTTAATCGATAAGTGGCTGGGTTTGATCGGTAACTCATGAAATAAGTGTAAAAGATGATTAGAATTGTTTCTTTTTTTAGAAAAATGCAGGGCTAAAAATACTAGATTTAAAGTGCACTGAGCCATCAGCATTTAGTAATGCGTACTCTGAATTTAAGATTTAATTTCCTGCAAGCTATTTAAACACAATCGTCGAATTAAATTGAATTCCTGAGCTCATTTGATTACATTTCCTATTTTCGCTGCTCCGGGCATAATAAAAATATCATATTCCTAAATTAGCTTTACCTTTGTTTCACACATTAAAACAATGAAATATGAATCTGCTCGAACAGTTAAAGCTTTATACACAGGTGGTTGCCGATACAGGCGATTTTGAAACTATGGCACAATTCAAGCCTGTTGATGCAACTACAAATCCTTCACTAATATTTGCGGCTTCACAAAAGAAAGAATATTCACACCTGGTTGATGCTGCTGTTTTATATGGCAAAACAAAAGGTAACAACTCTGAATCAATACTTTCAGAAAGTCTAGATATGCTTGCGGTTAGTTTTGGGATTGAAATATTGAAAATTGTTCCCCGAAGAGTTTCGACCGAAGTGGATGCAAGACTTTCGTTCGATATTGAAGGTAGCTTGGAAAAGGCCCGCAAACTCATCGGACTTTATGAGGCGAACGGTATCTCACGCGTAAAAATACTCATCAAACTGGCCAGCACCTGGGAAGGAATACGTGCTGCCGAACAGCTTGAAAAAGAAGGCATTCACTGCAATCTTACGTTGCTTTTCAGCAAAGCCCAGGCCATTGCCTGTGCCGAAGCCGGTGTTCAGCTTATTTCGCCTTTTGTTGGCCGGATTTATGATTGGCATAAAAAAGACCGTGGAGTGGATTCAATACCTGCCACTGAAGATCCGGGAGTTCAATCCGTGAACTATATTTACAACTATTACAAAAAGTTTGGTTACAAAACTGAAGTAATGGGTGCCAGCTTCAGGAATATCGGCGAAATTATTGAACTTTCTGGTTGCGACCTGCTTACAATTTCACCAAACCTTCTTTCAGAACTGGAAAAGAACCAGGATAAACTTGACAGGAAACTGGATCCGGAAAAATCAAAATTATCGGATATTCAGCAAATTTTTCTTGATGAAAAAGCTTACCGCTGGATGCATAATGAAGATGCAATGGCTGTTGAAAAACTCTCGGACGGTATCCGCAAATTCACCGAAGATCTTATCAAACTCGAAAAATTTATTGCTACAAAACTTTAACCTCTCTCTATGTCTATTGAAACTGAAATACGCAAAGAAATTGAAGATCTTCTGAAACAAGAGTCTGAAGCCGTCCGGAATATACCTGTTTCTGATGGTTACATAAAAGCGGTGGAACTGATTTATCAGAAAGTGCATAAAGAAGGAGGGAAAGTTATCGCAAGCGGAATGGGGAAAGCGGGTCAGATTGCTGAAAATATTGCAACTACCCTCAGTTCCACAGGAACCCCAGCCGTTTTTCTGCATCCCAGCGAAGCACAGCACGGCGATTTGGGAGTGATCCGCGAAAATGATATACTGATTGTTCTGTCTAATTCAGGCAAAACCCGCGAAATACTTGAGCTGGTTCAGCTAACATTCAACCTTTACAATTCAATTCCCCTGATTGTAATCACCGGGAACCCTGAAGGCGAACTTCCTAAAATTGCTGAAGTAAGTCTTTTTACCGGAAATCCAAAGGAGGTTTGTGCACTTGGGCTGACACCCACAACTTCAACAACCACCATGACAGTTATCGGCGATATTCTGGTTGTACTTGAAATGAAGAAAATCGGTTTCTCTCTTGCTGATTATGCTAAACGACATCATGGCGGGTATTTGGGACAGAAATCAAGAAATGAAGCTGTATAATTATGAGAATTCTCAAAGAACATACCATAGCAATTTTTATCGATATACAGGAAAGACTTTTCCCGTTTATTCAGGATAAGGATCAATTAGAGCAGAATTTAGTCAAACTTTCAGCCGGTTTGAAAGCTCTTGAAATACCTTTGCTGGTAACTGAGCAATATACAAAAGGCCTTGGAATTACCATCGAGCCGCTAAAAATGGAATTAGGCGACCTTCAGGCCATTGAAAAAACCGCTTTTTCCTGCTGCGATGAGCCCCGGTTTATGACTGCTCTTAATGCAACTGGAAAGCAAAATGTTATCCTTTGCGGGATTGAAACACACGTTTGTGTTCTGCAAACTGTGATTGATTTGTTGCAGTCAGGATTTCAACCTATTGTGATCGAAGATTGTGTTTCGTCGCGTAAACTTTCGGATAAACAAACTGCTATTGAAAGAATGCGCCAGGAAGGCGCGATCATTTCAAGTCTTGAGTCGATATTATTTGAACTTGCCCGTTACAGCGGAAACGAAACATTTAAAGCAATTTCGAAACTGGTAAAGTAATTCATAACGGGAAAATGCGGAAGATGAGGTTGCCTGCAAATAAGAAATCCTTCAAATCCTGGTCACATGCCACGCATATTCACATTTGGTGAAACCGTTTACGATATCATTTTTAAAAATTCACAACCTATTGCCGCCAAAGCCGGCGGCTCCATGCTTAATACTTCGGTAAGTCTAGGTCGATTGGGTCTGGTTGTGAACTTTGTGTCCGATATGGGAAGGGATATGATTGGCGATACAATCAGTAGTTTCCTTTCTGAAAATGGAGTTTCTACAAATTATATTGAAAGGTACGATAATCATAAAAGCGCTATAGCAATTGCTTTCCTTGATGACAGGAATGATGCTTCCTATACATTTTATAAGGATTTCCCTGAAGATCGCCTTTCAACTCTAAAACTGGATTTTCAGGAAGGCGATATAGTTTTGTTTGGTAGTTTTTTTGCGCTTACCGAAAATGTCAGGTCTGTGCTCATGAAATTTATAAGGCA
Source organism: Bacteroidales bacterium (assembly GCA_038322655.1). Lineage (GTDB taxonomy): Bacteria > Bacteroidota > Bacteroidia > Bacteroidales > UBA4417 > UBA4417. The sequence continues at coordinate 9,763 of JBBQGD010000033.1, forward strand.
GGCCCACGAAAAAGGTTGTATCCTGATCTATGATCCAAATTTCAGGAAACCGCATCTTAACGAACTGGAAAAACTCAGGCCTTTTATTATTGAAAATATTGCTCTTGCAGACCTGGTCAGAGCTTCAGACGAGGATTTTAACCTTGTTTTTGGGGCAAAAAATGCATCAGATGCATTTGAGATAGTTAAAGATACAGGTTGCAGCAACCTGGTTTATACTGCCAACAGCCAGAATGTAATTATGATGTCGCAGGATTATAAAGTCACTGCAAAGGTCCCGTTTATTAAACCAATAAGTACAATAGGAGCAGGAGATAACTTTAATGCCGGTCTGATATGGACGCTTGTAAATCATACTCATACAAAAAAAGGAGTTGAGCATCTTCCAAAAGAAGTTATGGCGCAAATTATTACAAATGGAATTTCCTTTGCAGCTGAAGTTTGCTTGAGTTATGATAATTACATCTCCATGGAATTTGCAGAAAAACTGAATAGAAAAACTGAAATACAATAATAATTGTGACCTTTTATTTATATAAGTATTTGAAATTGGGAATTTCGATCTTTATTAATAATCAATAATTATTGATTCGCAGGCTTAATGGATAATGACCTTTCTCTTAAGGCACTTAACACATTTATAGGCGTTTCGGAAACGGTCAAATTGTAAAGCCAGGCAGGAACATTTCCCATAGGATCAACAAATCCTTCCATAATTACATTTACATATCCATTGTTCATAGGCTGAACGGTCCATTTCTGCCAGTATTTTTTAATGCGGACCAAGTCCTTGTTTTCCGGAATCACATTAAGGAGTGGTTTGGCATCTACAGTTCTTACACCGGTTACAGGATCAATTGAAATTCGTGCTTCGAGTGCCAGGTCGCGTTTAGTAAGAGGCCATGGGACATCGTAAACAATGTAATACTTAATTAATTTATTCTTTTCGAATTCGAGTATTTTTACACTGCTGATGGCCTTATCCCACCAATCTAAATTATTTGCATCTCCCACTAAAAGATTCACTTTATCAATATCGGCTTTGAAAGTAATTTCTCCTCTGAAAGCTTTGAGCGAACTTTTAATTTCATTGCGGGTAAAGACTTTAATCCCGTCTTTTTCTTTAATAAAATCCCAGGGTTGTCCACGCAGCGATGTGACCATTGCAATCAGAAAAACGCTCAACACTACAATCAGTACGTTGGAATACTTCATAAGCTGGTCCGGATTTTTATACTCAGATGATTTTCCACTAAATGTATAACACATTTCGTTGGACTTTGATTGCCTTTTTATTATCTGCTAACAACTATTTTATAAACAGTTACAGTTTTATTTTTAGGCTTACACGTTGTTGATTAAAACGTGAGGAATGTCAATTGAATGTTTTTTGGAAAAGTCTGAAAACATTTTGACTTATCATTGGAATACAACCAAAGATAATTCATTTTTAGCTTTTTTGAAAGCAAAGAAAAATACTTTAACTTTACTGACAAATAAATGTGAATGAAGGAAATGGAAAGCCTGACTTTTCCGGCATTTTTTGCTGAAACAATCAGAAAATATGGAGATCGTCCGGCCATGGCGGTGGTAGGTGAAAATCCAATCGTATACCGTGAACTTGACCGCAAAATAAAATCCTTAATTGCCTGGCTGGAAAAACTCGGAATTAAACCGGGTGATAAAGTAGCCATCCTGAGCTCAAGTATTCCCAATTGGGGGATAAGTTATTATGCCGTTACTTTTATGGGTGCAATAGTTGTACCCTTATTGCCTGATTTCCATTCATCTGAGATAGGCAATATTTTAGAACACTCCGAAGCTAAAGCAATTTTTTTATCAGATGGATTAAAGTCGAAAATCAATGATTTCCCACCGGAGAAATTGCCACTGAGGATCAGGATTGAAGATTTTACTCTCACAGATAATACAGTTTCCCAGGCCTTTTTTCAACCGGATATCGAACCGCTGACACACTACAATGTAACTGAAGACAACCTGGCTGCAATTATATATACGTCAGGAACAACAGGGAAATCAAAAGGGGTAATGCTTACTCACGGTAATATTTGTTTTACCGCCAGGATGAGCGACAGGGTTCAGGAAATCAACGAAACTGATAAGTTTCTTTCTGTTCTTCCGCTTTCACACACTTACGAAAATACAATTGGACTGATTTTTCCGATGTCGAAAGGAGCCTGTATATATTACCTTGGTAAGGTACCGACTCCGTCAGTACTTCTGCCTGCCTTGCAGGTGATTAAGCCAACTGTTATGCTTACGGTTCCTCTGATTATCGAAAAGATTTTCCGTAACAGGATAAAACCCAAATTTACAGGAAATATCCTCCTTCGTCTTGCCATACATATTCCTTTTATCCGCAGGAAAATTAATGTAGCAGCCGGAAAAAAACTTTTAGAGACTTTTGGCGGTGAGCTTCATTTCTTTGGCATTGGCGGAGCCAAACTGAATAAAACTGTTGAGAAATTCCTGATTGAGGCTAAATTTCCATATGCCATCGGCTATGGCTTAACTGAAACATCTCCATTGCTTGCCGGCTCCAATCCCCGGAATTTTAGATTACAATCAGCAGGACCTGCTATAGAAGAAATAGAACTTATTATTCACAATCCTGATCAGATAAGCGGTGAAGGCGAGATATGGGCGAGGGGGCCGAATGTGATGAAAGGGTATTATAAAGAGCCTGAATTAACTGAGGCAATTATTACAAAAGACGGCTGGTTTAAAACCGGTGATCTTGGTGTTTTTGATAAAGACGGGTACCTTTTTATCAAAGGACGGATCAGGAATATGATTGTAAAATCGGGTGGCGAAAATATTTTCCCTGAAGAAATAGAATCGGTGATCAATAATTTCCGGAATGTTATGGATTCCCTTGTTCAGGACCGGAAGGGAAAGTTGGTAGCATTGGTCTATTTCAACCGTGAAGAAATCAAAGAGCAGCATCACCATCTTAAAGAAGAGAACGCTGATTATATTGTGCATGAGATCGAGAAATTGCGTATTGAACTACAGACATACGTGAATCACAGGGTGAATAAATTTTCACAGATCCAGGAGGTTATTGTTATGAAAGAACCTTTTGAAAAAACAGCAACACAAAAGATCAAACGCTATTTATACGGATGATCGGGTTTACTCCAGCATTTTGTTTTTTTATTATATGGTTATTTTAGCTGAAAATTCAATCCAAACTTTATAAAACCTGATCCCGGCATTTTTTAATAAAAATATTCATAATGGGAAACACTGCAAAAGGCTATCCAACTTTAAAATCAAGATATGCATAAAAAAAAGTCCTGCTGTTAACAGGACTGGAAGTATATAGAAATGTTAGCGGAGATTATCCGCATAACATTATTCGGATACAGGTAATTCATTAATGCCACTGGTGATGAAATTATTTACATCAAAACGCAGGTAGCTCAAATCATTTACTATTGGCAGTTCAGTAATTCCCAACTGGTTGCCGTCAGTATATTGATTTATATCAAAATGGAGATATTCAAACTCATTTGCTGAAGGTAGTACTGAAATTTCTGATTCACTTTGATTAGTGAAATTATTCACATCGAACTTCAGATAATCCAATGAATAATCGATTACATCTAAGTTTTCATTTTCGTTCATATAGTCGCCGACATCGAATTGCAGATAACTTAAATCTTGTTCGTGGTTAACTTTAACAGTGAGATTATTGTGACCTGTTCCAGTCATATCACCTGTATTTGAAGTATTAGAATTTGCAACGGAAGCAAATGACATAACCATGATAATACTTAAAATTGTAATGGCTGAGGTAAATTTTGCTGTTTTCATATTGTTTATTTTTTTTATCTCTTTCGAGGAGGTTTTAGTTTTATTTGGTGTTGTTTAAATTATTATTGTTATTAAAACGAAGCAAAGATAATATCGCCATTATTCATGTGAAAACTATAATCTACCGATGGCGGTAAGTTCAAGTTGAATGCCGGAAATTAATCGATGAATGGCGGTAAGTTGTAAAAAAAAGAATGAAAGCATAGAAAACAGTTTAAACCACTGTTTTTCAGTTATTTTGTAAATAGAATGTAACTGATAAGTCTTCGTTTAAAGCTTCCGGAACAGTAGCTAATTCGGACAACTTACGGTAAAACAAACAGCCATTGTATTTCCCGGGAAACACAATGGTTGTGATATAAATTGGAGTTAAATCGGGTAATTCAAACCTGATCAGAATATGAGCCAGAAGGATACTCTTTCTCTAAAACTTGCATCAACAGAACGTTCGTAATGTTTATTCTTCAAATTCAAATACATTGCCTGATGGCTGTAAGTACATTTTTTCTTTCTTTTTTAAAACCGATTGTAGAACAATGTAACACAAGCCAATTCAATTAAACAGGAAAAAGTGTGGTGGGAAAATGTATATCTTTGTAAGAACAATAAAAAAGAGTAGCGGAGGTACTTTTCAGTGTAATCTTGAATTTTGAATTTTTGAAAGTATAAACATGATGTATATTCCATATGCACCATTAAAAATACGCTTCAGTAACTGGAGAAGGATATTTTTCCTGTGTAAGCAATGCTGATTTAAAGAAGCCTGCGAACCGGACATTTAATTGATAAAGTAATATTCAAATATTTTGTGGATAGTGAAATGACGCAATCCGGACAATTCTTACGCCAGGAATTCCCGGGCGGGAATATAAATGATTCATGTTTAGTGCTGGAAGGTGGTGGACTTCGTGGAGCTTTTACAAGTGGAGTTCTTGAATTTTTTCTTGAAAACAGTATAGAATTTCCAAGGGTGGTAGGTGTGTCAGCAGGGGCATGCAACGGCGCATCATATATGTCACGTCAAATTGGCAGAAACTGGAAAGTGAATGTTGAAGCACCTTCAGATAAACGCTTCATGGGTTTTTCACACTTATTCAGAAATGGATCTTACTTCAATATGGAATTCATTTTCAACGTAATTCCAAATAGTCTGATTCCATTCGATGAAAAAGCATTTTATCAGAATAAATCCGATTTTGACGTTGTCATCACGTCATATTCCACCGGGGAAACAGTAATACTTACAAAAAATGAAATTGCGTGCATAGGTTTAAATAAAGTTCTGCGCGCAACATCCAGTATTCCAATCATATCAAAACCTGTTAATATTAATGGTCAATACTTTTACGACGGAGGAGTATCTGATTCAATTCCGGTAAAATATGCCCTTGAAAAACATAAAAAAGCTGTTGTCATCCTTACTCAACCCAGGGGATATCGAAAGGATATATCTAAAAATTATCCTGTTTACAAACTTATATTTAATAAAAATCCTGAGTTTTTAAGCTCTTTGATTAAACGGAATGAAGACTATAATATAACACTCAATTTTTGCGATAAAATGGAGAAAGAGGGCAGGCTTTTTATTATCGCCCCATCTTCTGAATTTTCTGTCAAACGGAATGAGCCTAGTTTTGAGAAAAGAGCTCGTTTGTACCATCATGGATATAGTTATATTAATAATGAGAAGGAATTGTTTTTTCGGTTTTTGGAATAGCATATATTTTATCTGAAATTATTTGAAAATTCCTGGCATTCATAATGCGTTTTCTGTCATTTTAAATATCTTGTCATAAAATATGTGGCATATAAACATGACATACAATAACTCATAGAGCCTGCCGATATTGTATCTCTCGGTAATAATTATTGAACCGTTTAGAAGCGTGTAGCGCTGAATGGTTAGAATACTTTATCCTTTATATTTCTTTTCTTTCTGATATTTCAAATACCTTAAAATCAATTGTTAAATATTCTGAATAAGCTTGAACTCACTATAAAATTGAGTAAATCTGGTATGTTTGTTGATCTGGAATATTTTAAATTTAAACTAGTAATACAATGAAAACCAAGTTATTAATATTAGTTCTGCTGTTAATGTCCGGTGTAATTTACGCCCAGGATAATACAGAAAATAGAGTTACCAAAACTGAAAAGGCTTCGCAAACTGAAATGCAGTATCTGGCAACAGAGAATTTGATTGATAGTAATGCTTTTGTACTGAATGCTGACTTTCTATCAAACCGTTATGGTTACCGAAGAATAGCTGAACCTTCGTTAAATTTTATAAAGGTGGATTCATTACAAGTTATAATTCAAACCGGCAACTCTTTTGGTATAGGTTATAATGGCGTTGGAGGATTAACTGTCAGTGGAAGGATTACCCATTGGAACGTAGATAAAGACGTGTTTCATAAAACATTTATGATCAGAATGAGTATTTCTTCACCTTTAGGATTCTATGATATTTTTATGAGTGTAAATGCGTCAGGACAAGCTATTGCAACCGTAAGCGGAATGAGAGGGCGAGAAGTTATTTTTGAAGGAAGACTGGGTCATTTACATGAATTACAAACGTTCGAGGGAAGCACTATCTAAACATGGATTAAAGAAAAATACTAAAATTCGAATTACTTCTCTATTCTTTTACACCATTTAGCAGCCGGGGAAATCCGGCTTTTTTATTAAAACCGAGCAATTTGTATAGTTAAATGTCAATCAGAGCAACTATCACTTTCGCGAAGTAGTTGATTGAGATTATGCAGCCATAACACTTCGGGAGACGCTGGAAAAGACAAACAAAATACATTTCATTAACATTCATATGTGTCTGATTTATCGGGAAGTGGCAAATCGCACTTCAAGCACTGGTTTCTTTGTAATGAATTGGCTTTATTATGTAAGTTTATAGCAATGACGTTCAGTCATCACAATTTCGTTTGAATAAATAGTAATAATAACTATTTTGACTTTTTAAAAGCACTCAATTCTGTTGAGGCTATCAGCCTAATTATATGAAATGTATTTAAGATAGCTTTTGGACTACCAGCTGTTAATTTTTAGCGAATACCGAAATATTGTTTCTCAGGATTGCGAATATGCGAACTCTGATTTTCTTTTTACTATTACTTTCTTTCTGGTCGTCCACAACCGGAAATGCCAAGAATGTTGATAGTTCAATCAATGCAAATTTGCTTTTATACACTTATTAAACAGATGTATACGCTGTCGTTATTGAATTGACCTAAATTGCGCCTGAATTGTGGCATAAATCACTGGGTAATTTTTTCTCCCGCCTGCATGGTTTGTGCCCAGTTGCAGAGTGTTTTCAATTCTTCCGCAGTTGGAATTGCATCAGGATATTTTTCCCTGGATTTCTTCGGAGGCATCTTTCCTTTGGTCACCTCGTCGCACATTGCACTTGCTTTTTCAGCCTGCTTTTCAGCTTTGTATTCATCCCATTTTGAAAAGTTGAGTTTTTCAAGCGGCATAATTCTTCCCGGCTCGGTGTGGCAGCCAATGCATGATTTTTTAATAACGGCTATTACATCAGCCGGTATTGATTTTAGGGAATCCACTGGATTAGGGTTGGTTTGTGCTTTTAGAGGATTAATCATGAAGACAGCGAAAATAAGTGCGACTGCCACCGTTATTTGCAAAATCTTTTTCATGTTGAGTGAATTACAGGTTTAATTTAATCTTATGGTATTATAGGTAAAGATACAAACAAAATGCAGAATTGACAGCTATGAGTGTAAAACATTTTACCTGTATAGCTTATTATTGCAATGGGTTATAATCAAAATATCTGAGACGGGAAAAAGCTTAGCCAGGAACTCTGGAACAAAAAAGAGGAAGTCATATTATCAGACTCATATTTGCGCCTTTATAAAGTAATACTCATGTTGCAAAACTGAAAATAGTGGAGCGTACAACATACTCAATATTCAATTTGTTATACCTAATAACCACTCAGAAAACTTATAACTGGTATTCAGACAGTTATCAGGTTATTTCTAAATTGAGTATTAATGGCCTTGGGAATTACTTGACAAGTTTACGAGTTATTTTTTAATGTTATGTTTATTTTTGCGTATGAGCTAAATGTCTCCCTAATAAATAAAAAGGCTGTAATTCAATGAATTACAGCCTTTTTATTTATTAGAAAGTGACCCCGAAAGGATTCGAACCTTTGACCCGCAGCTTAGAAGGCTGCTGCTCTATCCACTGAGCTACGAGGCCGGAAACGGCTGCAAAGATATAAAAACATTTCTTATCTTATTCCTTATTGTCAGGGCACTAATAGTTCAAATGATGCGTTAATAGTTTTTGCCAAATTAATATTCTTCATGCTATTGTGAACTAACACGTTAATGATTCTCTGCCAATTATTTTTTCTTAAACTTATTACTTTTTCCACACAGGGCAATAAACTACTAAACGATTCTGTTTTTACCTGCTCTTATACCTGTTTAACTTGTACCTTAATGCACTCGTCTCACTACTATAACTCTTTCTACTTTGAAAACAACAAGTAAATATCTGAGCTCCGGAACACTTATTTTGATTATTTTTATAATCATACTGCAGTTCACGGCTAACCTTTCCGGAATATTACTTCTGCCTCTTTCCCGATTCGTTTATTACAGGCTTACATTGGCTTCTGATATGCCTGTTCTTTTGCAAATGATATTCTTATTCTCGACCTTTTTGCTTATAGCCGGATTACTGAAATTAACTATTACCGGTAAATTTAGCCTGCCTGGTTTTCGCTCTGATCTGATTCATTCTTCACCTGGCAGTAGTATCCTTTACCTGTCGTCAAATGTGCATATTACCGGTACAAGTGTTTCGAAAAAGACTTCAAAATCTTTAAATGAAATCCAAAAGAAGGCTGTATGTGAACAAGGTATAGTAATGATATCATATGGTTGTGTTATGTTTGCCAACAAGGCTTTCTTCAAAATGACCGGATATCAGCCATTAGATATTTTTGGGAAAGATTTTGCTTCACTTATACACCCTGATTCATTGATTAATTATACCATGCTGAGCCGGTTGTCTGCTGACGAAATCAAAAATGCCCAAGGTATTGGTATTGCCACAAAAAATAATAAGAATATTTTTGCTTTCAGTTCCACCAACGATGAGAATAAATTTATCCATGATGGTGTAAATATTTTTTATCTCAAAGAGGATGACAAAACAATAAAAAAAGAATCGTCATTGGATTCCTTGTTTTTTGATTCAATCGAGAATGTTGATACTATTCACTGGATATGGGACGATAATGGAATGATTTATCTGAATAACAGCTGTCGTAATAATCTGCCATTTCCTTTAGGCAAAATAATCAGTATGCCTGGATTATTGCTTAAAGCAGTTCGAAAAGAAGACCGTAATTTTATTCGATTAGCATTAAAAGACTATCATAATACAGGAAAATTCAGTGAGGAAGTATGCTGCCGGCAGGAAGATGGAGAAGAAAGATACTTTAAGGTTAACATTACCAAACAATGTGATAATGATAGATTCCCGATACGGAATCACGCGATCGCATATGAAATTACCAACGAAAAGCGATTACTAATCAATGCCGAATTAGCGGCACTTGAAGCAGAAACAGCCAACAATAACAAGACTGCTTTTCTTGCTAATATGTCGCACGAAATACGATCACCCCTTAATGGAATTATTGGATTTTCAGAATTGCTGGCTGACAAAAGCCTTACGGACACAGAGCGGGCCAGATACCTGGATATTATTCAAAATAACGGTAATGCACTGATTTCATTGCTGAGCGACCTGATAGATATTTCCAAACTTGAATCAGGTAAACTTGAAATTAGCAATCGGAAGTTTTCTCCTTTTGGCTTATTGGATGAATTAAAACATCAGTTCGAAAATTTATCGTACAGCAAAACTGATGAGGTTAAATTCATTATTAATTCTAACTCAAAATCCCGTGATCAGGAAATTGATTCAGATCCAAACAGGTTGCGACAAATACTTGTTAACCTGATTACTAATGCAATAAAATTTACTACGAAAGGCAGAGTTGAGGTAGGGGCTGATTTTTCAGGGGAAGAAATGCTCTTTTGGGTTAAAGATACAGGAATTGGAATCCCTTCTGAAAACCAGCAAGCGATTTTTGAAAGATATCGCCAGATTGATACTAAAGAATCAAAACCAGTTGTTGGTTTTGGGCTTGGACTGGCCATCTCAAAAGCGCTGGTCGAACTTCTCGGTGGCCATTTATGGGTCGAATCAATTCCTGATCAAGGTTCACTTTTCGTATTCACTATAAAAACTAACATTGTAATCAATTCTACTATGGAAACAACTCAATTAAACAACGGCGCCAGCTCTTATCCGTTCGACTTCAAAGGGCACACAATCCTTATAGCTGAGGACATTGATTTTAGCTTTTTATACATAGAGGCAGTACTTCGCCGTACCGGAGTGAAAGTTCTATGGGCCCAGAATGGCAAAGAAGCTATTGAGCATGTAAAATCGAATCTCGACATCGATATCGTTTTGATGGATATGCATATGCCTGTTATGAACGGTTACGACGCCACAGTTTCTATTTCAGCTCTCAGGCCGGAATTGCCGGTGATTGCTCAGACTGCATTTGTGTTACCTGATGATGTGAAAAAATGTTATGCTGCCGGATGTTCCGGATACCTGGCAAAACCAATCCGCAAAGAGCAGCTGATGAATACTTTGTCAGAATATTTTGACAAAATGGAGGTTGATCTGGAAGTTCTGCCCACCTACAAAGTGAATGTCGGTTAACCAGATAATTAGTGCCAATCATTATTTAGACTATTATTCTATTACTCAATAGGTCGGTCAGTGCTATTTGTAGCTGCTTCAAAATCCTGGTAAGCCTGAGCTGTGTAAAGAATTCCAATTGATGATTGCAATAATTAGTTAATCAAGTGAAAAACCCTGCATTTGCAGGGTTTTTCACTTGTGCCATGTTTTAGGCTACTATATTATTCAGTTCTGAAATGCCATTATTTACAACCTCTCAAACATTCAGGAAAAACTGGTCCTGGATTTTTTATCTTATAACCTGAAATTTCAGAAAACTGATCTGAGGCGAAAGCAAGCTCATCGAAAGTAAGCACCTCAAACTCCTATTTAAACAACGGAGGTCTTTGTTTATTATATTCCGTTGCATCCTGGTACATTTTTGCAAAGGCCAATAAAGTGGCTTCGTCGTAAAGATTGCCAATGAAACTGATACTAGTAGGATGATTTTTCTTGTCAAATCCATTGGGAACAACAACGCATGGATTTCCTGTCAGGTTGGTGAGCAGCGATTGATTGCCGGCAAAACTGGGCGAAATAATTACATCATATTGTTTCATAACAGCATACATTTCCTGGATAAGCTTGTACCGCAGCCGGTTAGCTTGTATGTACTGAACTGCAGGTATAAACTGAGCTGCACGGAAAATATTCGGCCACGCATTTTTATCCTGAAGAGTCAATTCATCATCCTTGTTGGATCTGGTGAGGTCATCAAATGCTGCAGCTGCTTCGGCAACAAGTACAATTGCAAGCGATTTCACCGGAATCGTTGCCGAATCGGGTAACGCAACAGGAATCAGGGTTAAGCCCATATTCCGGAATTCGGAAAGAGAAATGCTGTCATTGGCGCGGTTATCATCTTCTGTACCGAATAACGATTGCAGGTATCCGATTTTCAGTTTTTTAATATCGATGGCTGAGGTATAGTTAAACGGGTAGTCGGTGACGGATTTGTCGAAACCATCGGATCCAAGCAAAGCCTTGAATACCAATGCGCAATCGAAAGCGCTCCGGCATATTGGTCCTACTTTATCCATGCTCCAGCTTAATGCCATGCCGCCTGTGCGGCTTACGCGGCCATAGGTGGGACGCAATCCGGTTACACCACATCGTGTGCTTGGCGAAACAATGGATCCCCAGGTTTCGGTCCCTATAGCAAATGGCACTAATCCGGCTGCGGTTGCCGATGCCGATCCTGCAGATGAACCGCTGGAGCCCTGGTTCAGATCCCAGGGATTGCGTGTCAGACCTCCAAACCACACATCGTCCATTGCCAATGCCCCGAGTGAGAACTTTGCCACCAGCACAGCACCGGCTTCATCGAGTTTTTTTACAACAGTGGCATCTTCATTACGGACCTGGTCCTTGTAAGGAGTTGCTCCCCAGGTGGTTTTGTATCCTTCAACAGCAAATAAATCTTTTATCCCGTAAGGAATCCCATGCAAGGGGCCACGATATTTGCCCTGAGCAATTTCATCATCTGCTTTCTGTGCCTGTTTCATTGCCCGGTCTTCTGTGAATGTTATAACGCAATGCAGCGTATCGCTGTATTTCTTCAGCCTTTCAAGGAAATAACGTGTGAGTTCAACCGAACTTATTTTTCGTGTCCGGATCAGCACCGAAAGATCAGCTACCGAATACCAGGCCAGTTCACTTTTATCGGAAGGCAATAACACATTGGTTGGAAGATTCCAATCAATAGGTTTTTGTGTTTCATTATATATCACACCAGCCGGGACCGGGTTGAACCAGATTGCCGGAGGCACCGAATTATCGATAGCCTCGCTGTGGATTACTTTGTAATCGCTTAACTGGCTTTCGAGTGTATTGATCATCGAATCACGCTCCGAGGCAGTCATGGTTAGGTCGAAAAGTTTCTCAGTAGCTGAAATCTGTTTGGGATTTACAGAGTTTTCTGATTTCTGGTTTTTGCAGGAATTAAATGTTAAAATCCCTGATGTCAGGACGAAACCTGCAATAAGTAATGATTTTCTCATATCCGGATTTGTATTTGATTAGTAAATAAAGCAAATTCAAATGTAGGGATTTATTTGAATGAGTGAGAGAGGAGACCGGAAATATCGGAACAGAGATGTTCAAGTAAAGTATTTTAGCTAAACCTGAGTGAATAAAATAAAAAACCTCCTGTGAAGTAAGAAGTTATTAAATCTTAGTTTGTAGGATTAATAAATTGATCCTTTTGAGGGTGATTCAATTTAATAGCACTCCTGCGGAAGGCTATTTTTAGTTCCTTTCACTCAGTTGCATACAAGTTTGCACTTCATTCCAGGAAATAAAAAAGCCTCTTGCATTGCAAGAGGCTTTTATGTTGTCGGGGTAGTAGGATTCGAACCTACGACCCCCTGGTCCCAAACCAGGTGCGCTAACCGGACTGCGCTATACCCCGAACTATTTAATCAATCTTTCCGATAAAACTCTTATACATTCCCAGCAACATTTTCGAAATCCGCTCGTAGTTATCATATAACTCCTGGTAAGCAACGGGTGTTATTCCGTTGGTGGATTTCACCAGGTCAAGCAGCGATGAGCATTCAAAAATATATCCCATGGATATGGTAATCAAATCTTTTTTCTCAATACTGTTTACTCTTGCTGATGCCTGAACTAAATTCATAACAGCCAGCAACATCGCATTTTTCCAGTGATCGTGAATTTGTCGATCCATCTGATCATCTTGCCTGAGCATCAACATCACTTTGTTGTGCTGATCTTTCATGAGTTGATAAACTTCTAACTTTTCGAAATCAAACATTTAAGGCAAAAAAACGATAATTTTAAACTTTAAAAGAACTGGCGGAGAAAGGGGGATTCGAACCCCCGGTACCCTAATCGAGTACGACAGTTTAGCAAACTGTTGGTTTCAGCCACTCACCCATCTCTCCAATGGTTTATGAAA
>JBBQGD010000034.1:0-23101 GCA_038322655.1 Bacteroidales bacterium
TTTTTATTCTAAAAGTTAAACTTCAAATGGCGAACAGGGAAAATCCATTCATTTAAAGTTTGTCCATCCCTTCGCCGGCATTACCCGTATCAGGTTCAATGGGTTTGATCTCAGCCCGTTTCGTTAAGGCACCCCTATTCAATACTAGTGTGCAAAAATACTATATTTTGTGAAATATTTTAAAAAAGAATTTCAGATTTCGGTTCTTGCTTGTTGCTTCTTGAAATTTGGATCCTGGAATTTGGATCTTTGATCCTGAAAATTATCCAATTGAGCATTTTTGTATGAATCTTTAAATTGTCTAAATTTGTTTTCAAATACCATATCGATGAACATCTGCATAATCAATGGCCCGAACCTGAATCTTCTCGGACAGCGTGAACCGGGAGTTTACGGAAGCGAATCTTTCGAATCCTATTTGGAAATTTTAAGAAAAAAATATTCTGATATCGAATTCACTTATTTTCAATCTAATATTGAAGGTGAGATTATTAATAAATTACACGAAACCGGTTTTTCATTTGATGGAATTATCATAAATGCCGGAGGCTACACTCATACTTCCGTAGCAATTGGCGATGCAGTAAAAGCTATTAAAACATCGGTTGTTGAAGTCCACATTTCAAATGTTCATGCCCGCGAGGAGTTCAGGCGTGTTTCGATGATATCCACAGGAATGAAAGGAGTTATTACCGGATTCGGGATGGATTCGTACAGATTGGCAGTGGAAAGTTTTCTTAAGTGAATTGGAAATAGACAACCACCATTAAACAATGGCACAAACTTGAACTAACTTAAAAAATTGAAATACATTGAAATAGGTAGAAATTGTTTGAAAATATATCTGTCTGAAATTTAAGCAATAGCATTCTTCCTGACTTGTGATGCTTTTAATTTTTTTGCTAAATTAAGCATGTAATCTGTTGATAATTAATAGTATAGTTTTATTATTTATAATTATTGCCGCATTAACCCCATTATTTCGCCTTTTTTTGAAGGAAGACTGAAGTTAAATCAATTGCGGTGTCGGGTAAAAATATCTATTTAAAAATTTTGACAAATTGTTCAATGAATCCCCTTATTTGTAAGTTGGATTGGCTTTGATAAAAACTAAAATAACTAAAATAAAGAAGTGAATTTTCTTGTTAATTTATCTTCCGTCCTTTTGCCATGATGCAAAAGGACCAAAAAATCTAGACTTTATAAAATTTCAGTGTATTTCTACGTCTGGTTTTTGCCACGCAACGCAAGCCGTTCGCCATTTAGATGTTTTCTGAAATAAAGTAAAAATATTCATGGCTCACTTCTGCATTGCTTGAAATGCCCCACGCACATAAAACCATCCTCGAACTACTACTGAAATTTTATAAGGTCGGTCCCTACAACCTGAAGATTTATCCTAAAAGCTAGATTTTTTATTCGCTCATTGCTTATTTTAATAGGAACTCATGAGATCGCTGCACTGAGTTGTTGCTTTTTGATCATGTAAAAAGCAAAGAAAATATAGAAACATATAGGTAATATCAATATATGTATTTAAAATTCTACCGCACTAAATGTCAGAAGTCATGACTAACAGTCATGACTAACAGCGACTAACTTAAAAGATTGAAATACATAGAAATAGATAGAAATTGTTTGAAGATATATCTGTCTGAAATTTAAGCAATAGCATTCTTTTTAGATGAAAGTGGTGCTATTTAAGATTACTTTTTGCTGTGTTGATGCTTGCGGTCTGTATTTTGGTTAATTCTTCGTTGTCTGATAAAAGTTCTGTGGCAGTTGTTTGTGAAATGTATTCTGAGTCTCGTAAGAGGGATATCCAGTAGAAACACTCATTGGATTCCTTTAACCCTATATTAAGTTTTGAGATAAAGTCAGGTTTTGATTGGGCATATTCTGCTTCTCGGACTAATCCACCTGGTGCAGTTCCGGCTTTCAGGAATTGCTAGCTTAGTACATATTCATTTTGTTCGGCAATAATCTGCTTATACTTTAATAACTTTTAGAGTAAAAGAGTAAGTTTTTTATTTCAGAATATTTTCTTTCGATAACAGATCACTTTATTATTCAATATTCTTTATTCACTACTTTTTTATTCGCTCCACACAGTTCTTTTAATATAGTCGGTGTAGCTAAGGATAATACGAACTACTTTATCCGACACATTGGGCATGGAATAATCGTTCACGGGCCTGAAACTGCGTTGATCACTTGTTTTCTGGTATTGCAGTTGTACCAGTCCCTGGAGGATGCGCTCCGGATTTAGTCCTACCATCATTACGGAGGCTTCTTCCATAGCTTCGGGACGCTCGTGAGCTTCACGGATATTCAGAGCCCGGAAGTTCATAATTGAAGACTCCTCGCTGATAGTGCCGCTGTCAGATAAAACGGCAAATGAGTTGTTTTGCAGGGCATTGTAGTCGATAAATCCGAGGGGCTTGAGGAAACGGATTAGTGGGTTGAGAGGTTGAGGGATTGGGTTGTTGAGGTGTGGAGGTGTTGGGGTGTTGAGGTGTTGGTGTGTTGGTGTGTTGAAATGTTCTGTTTGCTCAAGTTTTTTAAGGGTGCGCGGGTGAGTGCTGACAATAATAGGGTAATTGTACTTTTCGGCAATTATATTCAGTGCGGCAATCAATCCGGTGAAGTTCTTCTCGCTGTTAATGTTTTCTTCACGGTGTGCAGATACCACGAAGAACTTCTGCTTTTCAAGTCCGAGCCTTTGCAACACATCGGAAGCCTGTATCTTCGGCATATATTGGTTCAGCACTTCAAACATAGGCGAACCTGTTTTGATGATGCGATCAGCTGGCAGTCCTTCGCGGAGTAAGTATTCGCGTGCAATATCGCTGTAGGTTAGGTTGATATCAGATATATGATCGACTATTTTCCGGTTGGTTTCTTCGGGTACGCGCTGGTCGAAACAACGGTTGCCAGCTTCCATATGGAATATAGGAATATGGCGTTTTTTGGCAGGTATGGCGCAAAGACAGCTGTTGGTATCGCCCAGAACTAGGAAAGCATCGGGCTTTACTTCTTCCAACACAGGTTCAATATTGATCAGTATTTGTCCGACGGTAGCAGTGGCGGTTGCTCCGGCAGCATTCAGAAAATAATCGGGTTTGCGTATGCCCAGGTCCTCATAAAATATTTCATTCAGCTCATAATCGTAGTTCTGGCCGGTGTGAACTGTGATTTGCTCAATGGCTTCTGATTCATCGAGTTTCGCCATTACGCGGCTAAGCCTGATTATTTCGGGACGGGTGCCGACAACAGTCATTACTTTGAGTTTTTTCATAGAATTATAAATGGGTTATGATCTATAGCTTTTAAAAGGTTCTGGCAGAGTTACGCGGATCTGAAAAGTGGTTCTCGCAGAGTTTCGCTGAGTTTTGTGCAGAGTTACGCGGATGTAATAAGTGGATGTTGCAGAGTTTCGCGGAGTTTTACGTTGAGTTATGCTGATTATGAGAGTTTAATCCCAAATTCTCTGCGAGCCTCTGCGATTAACACTGCTAGACTCTGCGAGAACTCTTTTTTTTCAACCTGCCAAACTACACTGTTTCAAAATACGTATCCGCATCCGAAGCATCAAAAAACTCATTGATCCAGAAAATGGTATACAAATCTTCGTCGCCGATGTTTTTAATATTATGAGTGTGCCAAACAGGCATATCAACATAGGAAGGACAGTCGCCGGATAATTCAAAGTTAAGTACTTTGTCCGTTCCGATTTTACGAAGTTGTATCAACGCCCTGCCTTTAATCACAGCAAAGCGTTCAGCTTTACGGGTATGGAAATGGTTGCCACGGGTTATTTCCGGTTTTGTGGTGGAAAAGGACACCTGTCCTCCGCTGTTGAGCTTAACCGTTTCAACGAAAGATCCGCGCTGGTCGGTGTTTAGCTTAAGGTGGAAAGGGAAATAGGATTCGTGATCGATATAACAGAGGAAAGTGATGAAGAGATTTCGATCGAATGAGTTGCTGAGCTCCGGTATAATTCCCTGCTCAAAATAATTTGTTTTATAACACTTTAACTTTTCGAGAAGTGCTGAGACTTTGATAACGGAGGTATGAGAGAGTTGGATTGTGTTTATTGGTGACTGCTGACTGCTGACTGGTGATGGGTGATGTGTGATTTGATTCAGTATTTCATTGACAAGTTCAGCTACATAAATAAGTTTTATTTCTCCGTCAACTTCAATTTTGGGCGTTTCATTGTGTGTGAGCTGATGGCAGAAGGTGGCGATAACTGAATTATAATATGGATTTCCAAAGGGACCGAAAACATTTGGTATTACCAGACCAGTAAACCGGGCATTGTTTTTAAGGGCCCAGTCTGCAAGCAGTTCCCGCCCTTCACGTTTCGATTTTCCATAAAGGTTATCGCGTTCTTCCTGGGTGGAAGAGGAAAACAGTACATGCGGAGTGGAGTTTGTTTGCTCCATGGCATCGATCAGCTGTTTAACCAGTCCGATATTGGTATTATAAAGAACCTCCGGATCGTTATGGCGGTTCATGGCGGCAAGATGAACAATCACATTACAGGAACTGACAAAGGCTCTGAGTTTCGCTGCATCGCTGAAAAACGCATCTTCAAACGGGACACGTATAAATTTATCCGGCGAAAGGCCAAGTGTATTGAACAAGTGTGTGCCTACAAATCCAGACTGACCGGTGATACCTATTTTCATTTGGTGAATGGTTACTTGTGATTGCTGATTGGTGATTGGTGATTGGTGATTGCTGATTGGTGATTGGTGACTGGTGAGTGGTGATTGGTGACTAGGTAGTGCTATTTATCAACTAGTCCTAGTTACAAGTTACTAGTTAAAAGTCACTAGTTACAATTTACAGGGACAAGTCACTTTTTATAATATCCAGCTTCAGCAACAGTTTTTTCATACCTTCCACATCCAGCCGTTCGGTGTTATGCGAGGTATAGTCGTCAACTTCTGAGACTTTGGCTTCGCCTTCGGTAAAGAATTGTCCGTAGTTGAGGTCGCGGTTATCGGCAGGAATGCGGAAATAATCGCCCATGTCAGTAGCTTTGGCCATTTCTTCGCGGTTGACCAGTGTTTCATATAATTTCTCCCCGTGCCGTGTGCCGATCACTTTAATTTCCATGTTTGAATTGTATAATTCAATCAGGGCTTTGGCAAGCACCTCAATAGTTGCTGCCGGGGCTTTCTGTACAAAAATATCACCGTTTTCACCATGCTCAAAAGCATAGATCACCAAGCTAACCGCATCTTCAAGAGTCATCATGAAGCGTGTCATATTGGGGTCGGTAATAGTAATTGGCTCTCCTTTTTTTATCTGCTCAATAAATAAAGGAATAACCGAACCGCGCGAGGCCATTACATTTCCATAGCGGGTACCACAGAAAGTTGTTCCGCTGCCATTCAGATTGCGGCTTTTAGCCACCATAACCTTTTCGCTTAGTGCTTTGCTCATACCCATGGCATTAATAGGATATACGGCTTTATCAGTGCTTAAAACAATCACATTTTTCACGCCATTTTCGAAGGCGCTGTCGAGCACATTCTCGCATCCCATCACGTTGGTACGTACGGCTTCCATAGGGAAGAACTCGCAGGAGGGCACCTGTTTGAGCGCTGCAGCCTGGAATACATAATCTACACCTCGCATTGCATTGTCGAGGCTTCGTTTGTCGCGTGTATCGCCGATATAATATTTTATTTTATCATTTCGGTAAAGCTGGCGCATATCATCCTGCTTTTTTTCATCTCGCGAGAAAATGCGGATTTCTCTGATGTTAGTATCCAGGAACCGGTTAAGCACTGCGTTACCGAAAGAGCCGGTACCACCGGTGATAAGAAGGGTTTTATTTGTAAACATTATCTGAGTAATTTAATTTGATATAGGTTTTTAAAAAGCATTTAAGTTAAAAGGTTAACAAATTTGCACAAATTTAACATTAATGTTCAATTATTGTTTGAAGAATCTGAATGTTCAGCTTCGCTGAATTCTGTGCCTGTGATGGATCGGTTCAGGGTTTCATCTGTGAAAATTCGTTTTTTCTGCATTATTTGCGTTCTGTGTCCACAGCTTCGCACTTTCACTCCCATCCCGAATCCAGGCAAAGGACTAAGTATTTCTTATTCAAATGTGAAAATCATTTGCTTAAAAGCAAATAACTAAGTCGTGTTAGATATTCTGCTCCCAAAGAAGAAGCAGGTTTTCATTTCCCAGGTTTGCAAAGTCAGTATTGAATTGCAAAACGGGTATCAGTTTGTACAGTATATTTTTATGTATAAGTTTGCCGGCTTTGGCAATAATATTTTCGAGGTAGGTGGTGTCAATGGTTCCGCCAACCAGAAGTATTTCGATATCGGGGCTCTCCTGTCCGTGGGCAAAGGAATCGGTGAGGTATACTTTTTCCACTTCGCCCAGGTGCTCAATTATCTGTTCAACCAGCTGGTCGATGCCAAGGTGTTTATGCATGAGGCTTTGTATATCGGGGAAAAGAGAGTGCTTTCTGTTGGCAGTAAAAAACTTGCGCTTGCCTTCGGAATGGGAAGTAAGAAGGCCGGCATGTTCAAAGCGGTTCAGCTCGAGGCGTATGGCATTGGTGGATTCGCCGAATTCAGTTTCGAGTCCGCTCAGGTAAGCTTTGGTGCTGGAGTTCAGGAAGAACTTGAGCAGGAGCTTGATACGGGTTTTGGAAGTGATCAGGCTTTCGAGCATAAGCGTGTTTGGGGTTGAGTAGCAAAGTTACTCGATTGTTTATTTGGTATGACAAAAAGATTGATATTTTTTTTACAAATCTTGTTTCAGGGGTTCAAATATTGATGGGATTGATGGGGTTGATGGGGTTGATGGGGTTGATGGGGTTTGAAGGGATTGATGGGGTTGAAGGGATTGAAGGGATTGATGGGGATTGATGGGATTGATGGGATTGATGGGATTGATGGGGTTTGAAGGGATTGATGGGTTTGAAGGGATTGATGGGATTGATGCGATTGATGGTAATGTTGGGATGGATAAAATTGAAGGGTTTACAAGTTTGATGAGTTTCAAAAGTAATTGAGTGGTAATACAAAAGTTATACGGTTCCTATACAATTGTAGTTTGGGCACTGGGATTTGGAATTTGGGACTTGAAATTAAGAATTCGGGCTGATTGAGAGGTTTGGTGGTTTTGATGAGGTTGAATATATGGGTTTATGGCTATTACTACTCGTAATACAATACCCTTATCTTATATCTCATAACTTTTATCTCATAACTTATATCTCATAACTCATTTGTCATCAGAAAAAAGAAAAAACCACCGTACCGGATTGGGTAACAGTGGTTTTCATTTAATTGCCTATACTATAAGCGGAGAGACAGGGATTCGAACCCTGGGTACCCGCGAGGGTACAACGGTTTTCGAGACCGCCCCGATCGACCACTCTGGCATCTCTCCATTGGTTGAAAAGGGGTGCAAAGGTAGAAATTTAGAACTGATATTCAAATGAATTGAGAAATATTATGTTTAGGGGTTAGGGATTAGGGGTTAGGGTTTAGGGTTTGGGGTTCGGGGGTTTGAAGGTTTTAAGGTTTGAGGGGTTGGAACATTTAAACGCGAAACATTGAACGCCGAAGGCAATTGAACAATCAAACAATACTAAAGATTCAACTCAATCCTCATGAATAACCGGATGATTTTCAATGTGATAAGGCTCGTAGGTTTTGTGTTTCAGGAAGAAGAACATACTTACAAGGGCAAAAAAGCCATAGATTAGTCCTGCAATGATTATGGCTGTCTGTAGGCTGTATTTATCGGTTATCCAGCCCCAGAGCGGACCGGTTACAGCAAAAATGAGCCGGATAAGGAAATTCCGGACAGATAAAACCGTTGCCCTGACTTCGGAAGTGGTGATAATATTTATGTAATTACGGAGAGTTGGCGTAGCCAGTCCACGGGCAAGGTAGAATACCAGCAGGGCTGCAAGGCCGGTATACCCGGGCAAAAAAGGCAACAACAGGAATGATACAAATAGTGAAACAGTAAAAACAACGACTGTTTTTGCGGCACCGAATTTTTCTTCAAACCGCCATGCATACACTGCAGCTAATCCAACAACCAGGTTTAAACCGCCCCATAACACTCCGTACAATGAAACCGGCAATTTGATT
Organism: Bacteroidales bacterium; assembly: GCA_038322655.1. GTDB lineage: Bacteria > Bacteroidota > Bacteroidia > Bacteroidales > UBA4417 > UBA4417. The sequence continues at coordinate 8,148 of JBBQGD010000034.1, forward strand.
TGTGCAAAGTAAGGTTGTGCAAACCAGGCCATAGTAAGGGTTGTAGCACCGGTAATTGCAGAGAAAAATGTGTTCCATTTGAGCTTTACGTCTCCATGCAACGCTTTGTAAACTATGGATTTGATTTCGGAAATTCCGGTTTTAATCCTTATCGATTTAATAGGAGGCTCAACCAACATCAGTGCGGCCGGAATAGCAGTCAACGCCACACAGGTCTGTACATAAAATGGCGTTCGCAAGGAAATAACTGCAAGAAAACCACCTATTACCCCGGCAAAGGCCTCCCCGAAATTACCAATGGATGTTACCCTACCTTCCAGTTGTGTATATTTTTCTCTTTGCTTTGCCACAGCAAGTGTGTCGTAAAGCATAGCCGAATCGGCCCCTGAAACCAGGCTTTGGCTTACACCCAATATAACTTCGGCTACAACAAATTGCCAGAACCCAAACGAAAAACTATATGCCAGGTAACCTCCGAAACCAAGTGTAGCCCCTATAAGAATGCTGGTTTTTCGTCCGGCCCTGTCGGCAAAATAACCGGTCGGGATTTCAAGCGTCATTAATGTTAACGAGTAAATACTCTGCAACAGGAAGATGTCCTTCATCGTAAGCCCATTTGATTTGTAGAATAATACAATCACGGGCATGACAAGATTCATCCATTTGGCAATTTTTACAAGATAGAGAGCTGTAAGATTACGTTTTACTGAAAATGACATGGATAATTTTAATCGCTGCAAAAGTAAGCATTGCAGCTAAATCAGTAATTATTATTTTGAGTGACGGGCGTATATGTGAATAGTTATATGTTATAAGTTATTATTTAATAGAGAAAAGTGAAAAGACAACCACCATTAAACAATGGCACAAACAGGAACTAACTTTAGGATTCGTAATAAGTTGAAATACATTGAAATAATAGAACTCATATATTGCTGTATTTCAGTTAATAGCATTCTTGTTAGATGAAAGTGATGATCAATTTGATTTGAAGTACATCCTAATTTGCAATCTGAGGTTACGAATTGTAAACTACTGGGCACTCTGCACTGGGCACTCTGCACTCAGCACGTATATTTCAGTGATACAGGGACCAATATCCTTATAAAACTGACCTTTTTAAATAATTCCTGGTTCTGATTAGCGTTTATTGCTTTTTTTTATATTTTTGCAGTCCCAAAGGAGAGGTGGCAGAGTGGTCGATCGCGGCGGTCTTGAAAACCGTTGATCTGCAAGGATCCGGGGGTTCGAATCCCCCCTTCTCCGCAAACCAAAACAAAGACCCCGCCATCGGCGGGGTTTTTTATTTCCGGAGCATGGTCATGCTTGCATGAAACCATGATCAGGAAATAAAAATAACAAAGATGCGCAGCATCCGGTCATTGTTTTGGTTTAGGCCCCCTTACCAGGGATTACTAAAGGTAGTCCCCCTCTACTAAGATTTACTCTGCAATCAGCAGGGTTTTTCATTTCCGGATTTTGAGCTAAAAATTCTGCAACAAGAAAATGCCAGAATCCTGTAACATTTTCATGCAATGTTATAAGGCATTCCAAAATCGCAAATTATACATTTGTCAAATCAAAAATATTCATTGGGTTATGTACTGTGAGTGGGCTTTATTACACTGAAGATTTTCTCAGGTACTAAAATGAGGAAGAATATAGCTGATAACCAATACTTTGAAGTTGCTGTTGCAAAAGAAAAATCTGCAATTTATTTCTTTGTCCGGGCTGGTTAACTGATTAAAATGAGTATAAGCAACCTGATACTGATTTATTAAAGAGTGTTCAACATTAGAAGAGTTTTTTTATAAAACCAATTCTGAAACACCAACTATTTGTAGAGTATTGGAATTGCCGAATTTGAAATATCAGATCTTTTGTTATCAGCATAATTTTTATATACAATTCTGATTTATCAGAGACATTTTTAATAATTATTAAACAGAAATATAATGGGAAAGCAGAACTCATCAGGTAAACAGGCGATATGCCTGTTGCTCAGGGTACATCAACCTTACCGGTTGAAACCCTATAGGTTTTTCGATATAGGGGCGGATCATTCGTATTTTAATCAATATCAAAATGCCGATATTCTTCGAATAGTTGCCCGTAACTGCTACATTCCGGTAAACGAAGTTCTGATGAAACTGATCAGGAAGTTTGGTGATGGTTTTAAAATTGCCCTTAGTATAAGCGGTACAACTATTGAGCAGATGAAAAGGTTTGTTCCTGAGGCTCTTGAAAGTTTCAAGGAATTATACATGACCGGAAATGTTGAATTGGTTGCAGAACCTTATTCCCATTCCCTTGTAATGGGTATTGATATTGAAGAATATAAACGACAGGTTGAGAAGCACGTAAAAATGCTTCATTGCTTTTTTGGCTGCAAGCCGGAAGCACTGATCAATTCAAATATATTGTTTTCAAATGAATTGGCGACCCTCGCATCACAAATGGGTTTCAAGGTTCTCCTTATTGACACAGATAAAGAGGTCACGAAAACAGAAGATCATAACCTAAGCCGGGAAAGCAACTCTTTTCCCGGATTGAAGATCGGCACACGCAATTATGAACTCAGTGAAGATATTTCTTCGCGTTTCTCAAGCCGGGAATGGAGAGAGTGGCCATTAACGCCGGAAAAATATGTGAGCTGGCTGAATGGATTGGAACAAAACTCATCCCCTGTAAATCTTTTTGCTGATTATGATACATTTGCTGATAACAAAAATATGAATACCGGCATACTGAGTTTTCTACAGAATTTTGCTGATAAAATAGTGTCATCAAAAAGATGGCTTTTCAGAACTGCAAGCGAAGCGGCCGAAGCCGTTATAACTGCAGACAAACCATATACCTCTTCTAAAGACACAATAAAACGTGAGAAACATGTTCTGACTTCATGGATCGGTAATGATTTACAACAGGAGGCTTTAAACGGCTTATATTCAGCATTGCCTGTTATGGCATACTGTAACGACAATGATTTGCGGAGCGACTGGAGTAAATTACAGTCGAGTGATCACTTTTATTATATGAGCCTTGAGAAATTTCATGATAGCAATATCAACAATCTTTACAGTCCATACAATTCACCCTATGATGCTTTTATAAATTACATGAATGTACTGACTGATTTTCTGATCAGGGTGAACAACTATAGCAACAACCATAAAACTTCTGATCAGGTTTGATCAGAATAAAACCATAACCATTTTTAATAATTAAAAAACCATAACCATGTTACCGTCAGATGATATAAGGGGTGAACATTCAGCAATGAAAATTATTCTCCTTTCGATGAAGAACCTGTCATATGATCTGCTTGTCAGCAATAAACCAAATTTATGCAGAATCAGCCAGATTGCAGATTTCCTGGCTACATACATAAATAAGTGTCACTATGAGAAGGAAGAAAAAGGTCTTTTCGCAGCGTTGCTCGAACTGGATAATCCCCTGTTGACAAAAACGATCCACAGACTCATTGCCGAACACACCATAGCACGTGGTTATATCGAAGAACTCGTTGTTCAAAATGAAAAATATCTGAACGGGCAATATGTTTCTTATTTGAACATATCGACAAGTCTCTCCGATTTTGTATCATTGGAAGCACAACATATGCGAACTGAGGATATGATTATCCTACCTTATTGTGAAAAGCTTTTGAGTGGGAGCAGGTTGCGAAGCATTGCTGCGGATTTAAAATTAATTCAGGATGAACAGATCGGCACTTCAAAAAACTTTGAATACTACAAATTGTTCAATCAACTTTATTCGGAATCCAAACGAATAATCATATAAACATATCCTATAAATTTGGTTCGCTGATTTAACGGATAAATATAAAATAAAAAAGGCAGTTACTTAACTGCCTTTTTTATTAATTTCTTTGATCGGTTTAATTGTGGCGATGATGATGTTCGTGTTCGCAACCATGATCCTTCATGAGATTTTGCATTATTAACCAGTATAACTGATGGTTGGAAGTTGCAGATATCACAAGGATTCCGTTTGTAAGCGTGGCATTAGCAAGTACTGCAGGATCAACATTCAACAGCAACTGATCAAGATAAAGCTGGATAGTGCTGGTAAAATCTGTTGCGCCTCCTGACACAATAGTATCACTTCTTTGTTCTGTTTTAAATGATATTGCATCAGTAACCGAAATAACCAAAGGCGTTGAAATATTCTCTGCATTGGTATAAATACCTGAAAGATAGAAAAGTGCCTGTCCATTGGCATCCGATTTTTCAGAACTTACTTTCAGTGATATTTTTTCATAAGTGCCGGTCGGAAGGGTAATGGATCCAATCGTAGATGAAAGATCGAAAAGGTTAATAATTTGAGGTCCTCTCCATGAGTATTCAATTTCGATTGAATCCCTGTTCGAAAGGACACTTTTCATTTCAGCTTCGAACATTACTTTTGATACAATCATACTGGCTGAATCCCAAACTACTGAAGCAGTTGCGGAAGTCGATTTCAGACCGTTTGTCGTAACAGGCAAGGAGACATTCTTATTAAGAGCAGATATTTTAAAGCTCAGGGCAGAGGGCGAATTTGAATTTACTTGCGCATCTTTCTGGCAGGCTGTAATACCAGCGACAATTACTATCGTTGCTATCAATAAAGCAGTTTTTGTTTTCACTATTCTTGAGTTTAGGTTAATAATGCGTTTATTAACGGGCAAAAGTAGCGTATAGCCCTTGGCCATTTCTTACAGAATTGTAGCTATCTGTTACATAATTTCAGATGAAAACAGAATATATTGATTCCCCGAAGAAAAAAATGCCGGATATTTTCCGGCATTTTAATATGATGGCTTCTGAGAGTTATTGCCGAATTACTTTTTCGGATAATCCGGAACAGGAGGGAATGTAAACGGATGGTCTTTTATTTTTTGAAGTACAACCTCAATAGCTTTATCAAGCTGATTATCTTTACCAGCCATCACTGAAGCAGGATCGTTATCTATCAGTATATCAGGATCTGCGCCATGATTTTCGACCAGCCATTTTCCTTCTTTTCCGTAAAATGCATTGTTGGATTGATTTACACTGCCATTATCAATGGTAGTTTGTGCATTAATAATCCCGACCAGGCCACCCCATGAAGGAACACCTATAACAGTACCAAGCTTATTTGCCTTGAAGTCTTCAATAAATGCCTCGCCATCTGAACCATTATATTCATTTGAAATAGCAACAAATGGCCCGGTAGAAGTGCTGCCTGGATAGCGGAATGGCTGCATTCCCTGTAGAACATTATAGGCGGTCATTTTACGTTCAAGCTTATCAATTAAAAAGTATTCCGTCCACCCGCCTGAATTTCTTCTCACGTCAATAATGAGCCCTTCCTTATAACGGAATGCACGCCAGTATTTATCAAACTCGCCTATTCCGCCTGAACCCATGGCATTGATATGCATATAACCAATTTTACCGTCGGTCTTTTTCTGTATATAGTTGATATTATCGGTAATCCAGCGGAAATAGCGCAACTGGCTGCTGTTCCTGATTGGCGTAACCTCATAGGTTTTAGCCCCATCTTTGCCTGGTTTGCTGTTAACAGTAACGGTAACAGTCTGGCCGGCAATAACCTGTAAATACTTATTGTAATCCGCAGGAGCTTTTATTTCTTTCCCGTTTATTGCTACCAGGTAATCACCTTCATTGAGATCAATATCCGGACGTACCAGCGGAGATTTCAGGTTGAGATTATACTCTGTGGGGCCATAGATTTTTTCAAATTTATAATAACCAGAGGTTTTATCCGGAATTAAATCTGCACCCAGCCAGGCTGTGTAAACGTTGGTCTCAGGGGCTTTCATGGGTCCCATATCACCACCACCAATGTAGGTATGCGAAACACTTATTTCACCAACCATCTGTGAGAGCACCCAGTTTAATTCATCGCGCGAAGAAAGGTAAGGGACATACGCTCTGAATTTATCACCTAAAGCTTTCCAGTCGTGACCATGAAAATTTTTGTCATAGAAAAAGTCACGATACCACCGCCAGGTATCATTAAATATCTGGTTCCATTCAGCAAGATTGTTAACTGTATAACTCATTCCATCCAAACCAAGCTTATTGCCGGTAGCTTTTGATTTGAATGCATCATTTACAGAAGTAGTATAGAAATCAGCATCCTTTTGTATAATGAGTTGATTCCTGTCAGTGGATAAATCAAAATTGCTGATCTTATCGTTAAGAACAACCAATGATTTTGACGACATATCGAAAATGTTGAGTTTCCATTTGGTTTCCGATCCCGGCTTAAAAATATGATCATAGTCATCTTCTGTAAAATTTTCAACCGAGCACCAGGCTACTTTCCCGTTTCCTGCTTTGAGGTAAAAATAATTCCCCGGGGCAACAGGAAGAGGATATGTTCTTAAGGCAATTCCTTCAATATCAATCTTAAACTGGTTATCCGGTTTTATTTCCTCTTTACTTAATGGTTCTTCGAAAGGTGGGGTTTCATGGTCTCTTAGCTGAACAACCATTACTTGTTGTGGTGTTGCTATGATATGGTTATCTTCGTAAAAGTCCATATACAGGTTAAAGTTCCTGCTTGAAACGTAGTAAAGGTATTTCCCGTTCGCGTCGAACGATGGATAGAGGTTATCAAAAAAATCGCTCGTTAAAGCGTACTTCTTCGACTGCTCGAGGCTATAGATATAAATAACATTATTGCGGTTAAAGTTGGTAAAACTATACGTAATCCATTTGCTGTCGGGCGACCAGCTGTAATCGCTTTCCTCCCAGTAAAACTCATCGTTCTTTAATTGGTTTGACCTGTCAATCTCAACCATTTTTTTGGAATCTACATCCACATAAAAAATGGCAAATTCCTTGTTCCCGAAAAGTATCTTCTTCCCATCAGGCGACCAAAGAAGATGGTACACAAATTTATCGAGCTTTGAGGTTAGCTGAATCCAATCTCCACCTCCTGTTTTTTGCATATAAAGCTGGTATTCCCCTGTTTTATCTGAAAAGAATGCTATCCATTTCCCGTCGGGTGAAATCTGCGGATACATTTCCCTTGAACCCGCAGTATTGGAAATGTTTTTTGTGCTTCCTTTATCGGTTGGAATTGTAAACACATCGCCCCGCGATTCAAGAACTGCATTTTGTCCGTCGTTCGAAATATTGAACGAATGAACATATTCCTTCGGATTTATAACCCTGTCGCGCATTCTCCATTTATCGGAGGGAATTGTGACAGGTATTTTTTTTACAAGGTTCGTCTTCGTGTCAAATATGTTTATGTACCCATTTTGGATGAAAATTATTTGTTCTCCGTCATTCTCGGCCCACATAATATCAAAATCAGAATAGTCAGTTATTTTTTTAATCGTTTTTGATGACAGGTCTTCAGCATATAAATTTGAAATTCCATTGGTACGGTCCGAAATAAAATACATGGTATTTCCAATCCACATCGGGTAGCTGTTTTTCCCTACATAATCCGAAACGGGTGTAAACTGATTCTGTTTGAAATCGTACATCCAGATATCCTGGTATTGTCCGCCTTTATACCTTTTCCAATAATATTCCTCATTCCCTTTGCGGCAGTAGAGCATTTTACTTCCATCCGGGTTAAAACTACATAGTTCTCCTCTGTCAATCGGAAAACGTTCGGGAGCAGATCCATCCTTGTTAACAAAGTAAAGTTCAGGATCTCTTGAGATGAAATTTTCAAATAATGAGCGAAAAATTACTCGTTTACCATCAGGCGTCCATGCAATGGATTGTGCTGAACCCGGTACAAACGTTAACCTCACAGGTTCTCCGCCTTCAGTTGGCATAACATAAACACCATAGGAACCATCATAACCGGCTGTAAAGGCGATTGATTTCCCATCGGGCGAAAACCTGGCAGAATATTCATTGCCGGGAAAACTGGTAAGCCTTGTTGCTGTTCCTCCGCCTGAACTCACCAGCCAGAGATCATTTTCGTATGTGAACACAATTTTATCCTTGTAAATGTCAGGATAAGTCATCAATCTTCCTTCGTCTGCGGCCAGGGCCAAATGAGAAGTGATGATGAATAGTAAAAGCGTAGTAAATAGAATTTTCATTTTACATTTGGGTTTTTATTGAAGTATAAATTTTGGTTAAATTTAATAGTAGCAGTAGCAAAAATATTTAAATTGCAAACAGGTTTCATATAAATCTGCTTTTATTTTTTAAAAGTACGATTCTCAGATAAATATTGGCGTTTATCATATAAAGTAACAAAAAAGCGAGGACGTTTTAAGAGTTAAAAACGGCCTCGCTTCATTATACTAAAAATCCTGATTTCAGAGCTTTACAAAAGAGTAAACGAAACCAGATTCGTCAACCCTGACAGCTAATTTATCATTTCCATTTGTCAATTCTACAAAATAATTGTCAGCATCATCAAACTGAGTGCCATAAAGGATCATATCAGTATCAGAATATTCATTGTCGTCAAAAAAGATAACCGTACCTATTTTATAGCCGTTATATTTGGCTTTGATTGTCTTTTTTGCATTTGCCGGCAAATCAGCAAATGTTTTTACAATAGTTGTTCCAACCAGGTTTGCATCAAAATCATAAAATGCTTCCTTTTTTTGTTTATTTTGAGTAAACGAGGCTACATCGAAGTTTGTGTCTCTTCGCCACTCAACATTTGGCACTTTCCCGAAATCTTCGTAAAATTTGTTTTTAGCAAAATCACTTACGGTTTTGCCTTCAAGTTTCCTGAGTGCTTTTCGTTCACTTTTAACTTCTTTTTTCGATAAATCGGCGTTTTCATTACCATTAGCCTGTACCTGCGATATACTTCCAACAAAAGTAAACAGGACAGTCATTAATACTACTGCTAACTTTTTCATGATTGTTTTTTTTAAATTGTTATTAATTAGTTTATAAACCTATAGACAACACAAATTATAAAAGGTTTATTGAAAACCAAGCATTTAACATTTATTAAGATCAGGATTTCTACTGAAAAATAATAATCTCAGATAAATAAATGTATTAATCATACAGTCAAAAAAAAAACGAGGCCATTTTAAGAGTTAAAATGACCTCGCCTCATTATACTATAAATCCTGATCTTAGAGCTTTTTAAAAAAGTCGACGAAACCAGCGGGGCCAACCTTGACAACTAAATTGTCATTTCCCTTTTTGAGTTCTACAAAATAATTGTCTTCATTTTCAAACGCAGAGCCATAAAGGGTCATATCAGCATCAGAAAGTCCATTGTCGTCATAAAAGATAATCGTACCTGCTTTATAGCTTTTATATTGGGTTTTGATTGTTTTTTGTGCATTTGCCGGCAAATCAGCAAACGTCTTTACTGTAGTTGTTCCAACCAGGTTTGCATCAAAATCATAAAACGCTTCCTTTTTTTGTTTATTTTGAATAAAAGAGGCTACATCGAAGTTTGTATCTCTTCGCCATTCGAGATTTTGCACATCCCCAAAGTCTTTATAAAAATTATTCTTAGCAAAATCACTTACGGTTTTGCCTTCAAGTTTCCTGAGTGTTTTCCGTTCACTTTTAACTTCTTTTTTCGATAAATCGGCGTTTTTATTTCCATTAGCCTGTACCTGCGATATACTTCCAATAAAAGTAAACAAGACAGTCATTATCAATACTGCTAACTTTTTCATGATCGTTTTTTTTTAAATTGTTACTAATTAGTTTATATACACATAGACAAAACTAATTTTAAAAGGTTTATTGAGAATCAAGCGTTTAACATATTTTAAGATCTGGCCTTCAGCTGATATACTATTGATTTTTTAAATAAATGCTATTGTCAGGTTAATAAATGAACTTCTTACGTATTCAGTACGATGAGATTAACAATACAATCGCCGGAATAAACATTACAGGAATGATACCCTGGATGAAAATAGTCAGATTTTCAGGCATACTATTGAACAACTTAAAATGCAGGCAGGTAAAAATACAAATGTCAAATTACAATTATTAGCCTTATAAATTCGTATATCCATGTCAAAATAAATGTAGCAGTCTGAGCAGTGGGCGGTATTACTGTTGGTGCATTACCTGGAGTTTTGTTAGCTCCGAAAAAGGAATTGAAACCCACAAAAAAATACCAACCAGGAGCAGAGACACTCCGGAATTCATAAAGCATAAATTTGTCGACGTCCTGAGCAGTGACGTTGCAAAAGCAACGGATGAATCCCCGCAGATGCATAATTTGCGTCTGCTGAAAAACTCAATTATCCGGTTACATTTGCCCGTAGGGCATTTATATCAATAGAGAAGAAAGAGGATTAAATTAATTTGCCCATAGGGCATTAACAATCAACATTTTATGTCCATCCTATGGGGAATAATCCATCATCGATCGATTATTCTATTGCTATTTATCCCCTAACGGGGAAGATCAAATTTACAAATGCAGGGTTTATCTAACTATTCTTTACCTTTCCTTGCATTCATCAACAATTTTAACGTTGGTAATTATCTGAATTTCAATATAATAATATATTTTAAGCAAACCATACTTAAGGCAAATTGAATTTAACCGGTTACTATATCAGGATATAGTGGCAATGCTGAGCTGATAAATCGGAAGGCGGTTATCGGGTCAGATTCAAAAGGTGGGGAGTAACTGTAAATTTAAACCTATCGTCAACCTATTCAGTATTGCCATTTGTTTCTATTTGCCTGTAATATAGAGTAGAATCGTTTTCTATTCTGTTCTGCAAGAAAAAGGATCGGAAATTTTATTGTTTTATGTTCTTTTGTCACATATCACAAAAGAAACAAAAGGTCAAGGCTGAATATAAATTTTAAACATCTGTATGCTTTGGTAAAGCCTCGCAAAACAAGGCATGAAAATTTGGGAGCAAATCTTTACAGCACGTGAAGCTGGTGTTTTGCTACCCACATGTCCTCCCAGTTTACCTTCGTCTACAACTGTTGTGAAATTTCTATAATGCCGGTCCCTACACCCTGAAGATATATCCTAAAAGCTTGATCCTTGCTCCACAATAATGCCATTGAGGGAACTCATTTCGAAGGGACCGGCCTCAGAAAATACTCAAGCGGTTCTTGTAGCAGGTATGTGCGGATGGCATGTGTCCCGCTTTGCGGGATAGAATCCACAATACACAGTAACGACAAATGCCTGAATTTGTGCTATCTCTCATGCCTTGTATTGCGAGGTATACCTCAGGCTTAGAACTGCCAATATTTTTCGAAAGCCTGGGTTCTTTATTCGCTCATTGCTTATTTTAACAGGAGCTTATGAAACCGCTGCGCTAAGTTGTTGCTTTTTGATTGTGCAAAAAGCAAAGAAATAATAAAAGATTTTCCGAATGACTTGACTTTAGTATATGCCTTGAACTTTGATCTCATTTTCATTCATTCTTTATGCGCAATTCTCCCCAGAAAATGAAAGTGATCCAATTTATACTTTAATAGAGTTGATTAGTAACAGCAGGTGAAGACTGCAGGTAAAAGAGAAAATGGCGTCAGGTGAGTTATGCGGCTGCAATGTGGGTTTTTATGGTAATGTCAGGAATAAATTTTATTTTATTCAAACAATCAAAGCATAATTGGCAATCATATCTCTGATTTTATCATAAGTAGTAGGTAACTCCATAAATGCATTCATTCCGGCTACGGTACACTTTTCCCATTTATCAGAATCTGCAATAGCTGAAATTGCTATTATAGGAATTACTTTATTGAATTTTCTGATCTGTTTTGTTGCTTCTATACCATCAAGCACCGGCATATTAATATCCATCAGAATTGCATCAAAGTTACCTGATTTGCACTCCTTTGCTGCCTGGCTGCCATTGGAAACAATGGTGAAGTCCCAACCCAGTTTACACATATACCGTTTAAAAAGGGATTGACTCAGGATATCATCTTCTGCTATAAGAACTTTCATATAATTTGTAATAGCTTTTCTACTTATTACGAAACAGCTATTTGCCGTAAATTTAAAAATTATATTCAATTATATAAGATTTGGCGTTTAAATAATTTTTCTAGAGATATACTGTCTCAATAGCATTGCCGATTATCAAGCAATTAGAAATTTGTATTACGACAATACGGTTGTTAGATTTTCAAAAAAGTCTGCTATCGTAAAAGGAGTCTCTTCCCGGGACAATTATTTTGCAAATTCAACTATTATATTTCTGTATATACCTGGTCATCATAGTAATATGAATAATGGTACAATGATTGTAAACTGAAAGATTGGTAATTAATAGTTGCATTTTTAGCGAAGGCATATAATTGAGAATTTATTTTAATAAAGACATAATGAGAAAACTTAATATTTTACTGGCGGAGGATGATGAAATGATTGAAAAAATGACATCATTCTATCTGATGCGGAGCGGACACGAAGTGGACTGTGTAAAGAACGGGAACGAAGCCATCAGCATGTTTAAAGTCAAAGAATATGATGTTATTCTAATGGATATTCAAATGCCCGGAATGGACGGTCTGGAAGCGGTAAAAGAAATCCGCAAAATAGAAATGGAATATCTGTCTAAAGGGCGTACCACCATTATTGCAATCACAACCTATCCTGATAAAGTTGAATGCTTAAATGCCGGAATGGATGGGTATGCTCAGAAGCCATTTAATTTTGATTTTTTAAGCACTTTATTCCAGGTTTACAAATTAAGTTAGTTTTTATATCATTTTTCGCATCCTATAATACTATTTAGCGGGAGTTATTGTTGACTCCCGTTTTTATTTTATTTTGGAACATAATCCGTAGTAATAATCCGTAGTAAGCAATTTGTGGACTATTAATGAAAAGGATGGCATTGTTTGCACACCATCCATTTATTTCTGCAATTTTAAAGCAGACAAATATTTGTGGAGTTGCTGCAGAAAATCGAATATGTATAGTAAATACAGACTTTAATACACTATTTTGAATCGCAGTTGATCAACAATCCATTTAACAGAAATTTCTAAAGTTTTTTTTGGGAAATGTGAATTAATCTACTTGTTTAAATCCAGGTATGCGTAATTATTACGCCAAACTTAATCCCTTGTGAGCAACAAGTCCGGTAACCGCATCCACAACAGAATTGAGAGAAGCCGGTTTTTCGATAAGTGCATTCATCCCGGCTTCCGAACAACTAATCCTGTTCGTGTCGTCTCCAAATCCGGTAAAGGCAATAATGGGAATCTCCTCATTAAAAGTCCTGATATATTCAGTAGCAACTATCCCATTGAGTTCAGGCATATTAACATCCATTAAAACGGCATCAAAATTCCCGGTTCTGCATGCCTCAACAGCAAGTAAACCATTTTCTACAATTAAAAAATCCCACCTCAATTTACTCATGTACATTCTCATAAGTAACTGATTCACTAAATTATCTTCGGCGATAAGTATTTTCATAGCAGATAGCATTGATAGTATTAAATGAATATCCCTACCAAATAATAGTCTTCAAGCCCAAAAGTAATAGGCTGAAAGCAATTATTTAAGGTAAAATATGGTCCTGAAAAGTATCTGGCTCCTGGCGTTCTGTTTTCATTTTAATTTCATAACCGGATTACCGTAATTGATACAATAATGGTAACTATAACATGAGATTCTTATTTTATTTCAATTTCTAAAGTATCGGGGAGCAATTTGTTATTAAACAAAGGCCCATAGTCATACGTTTTATTAACTCAGACTTTTGCCTGATGATGAAATTGATCAGTAATCTTAACGATGTATCGCATGAATAGCAATTCCATACTAAATATCAGGCCACTGGGATTTATGTGGCCGGTAAGCGATCCTTTCCTTTTTTGTGCACACCATCTCGATCATTACCCTGTGGGCAATGATGAAATGGGACCAGCTGCATCGCTGAAGGGAAGGGATATAGGCCAGGATTTTACCGTTAAGGATGGCTGGCGCATGTATCACGGTGAAACCGTTCCGGGTTTTCCTGAACATCCGCACCGTGGCTTCGAAACCGTAACTATTGTAATGAAAGGTATAATTGATCATGCTGATTCGCACGGACAAGCCGGCAGGTATGGTAACGGCGATGTACAATGGATGACAGCAGGTGCAGGTCTTCAACATAGTGAAATGTTCCCTTTGTTAAATAAGGAAAGTGATAATCCGGCAGAATTATTCCAGGTTTGGCTGAATCTGCCAAAAACTAAAAAATTAGTGAAACCACATTTCAAAATGCTTTGGTCGGAAGATATACCTACCTATAAGCTGGAAAATGAAAATGGTAAATCGGTCGAAATTAATGTAATTGCCGGCAAAATAGATAAAGTTACTTCTCCTCTTCCGGCACCGGACTCCTGGGCTGCTGATCCTGAAAATGAGGTTGCAATCTGGACTATCAAAATGGAAGGCGGAGCAAAATGGACAATGCCAAGAGCAAGTAATAAAGTAAACCGGACATTATTTTTCTACCGGGGATCGACACTTCAAATCGGAAACAACAAAATTGATGCTAGCCAGTCAATTGAGTTAAAACCAGATGAAGATGTATTAATTGAGAACGGCGATTCCGATGGTTATCTTCTAATGCTCCAGGGCAAACCAATACATGAAACGGTAGTGCAATACGGTCCGTTTGTGATGAATACAGAGGCAGAGATTCAACAAGCTTTCCTCGACTACAGAAAGACTGAATTCGGAGGTTGGCCGTGGCCCCGTCATGATATGGTTTATCCCCGCACGAAAGGCAGGTTTGCAAAATATGATGATGGTACAGAAGAGTCCAGGTAAAAGAAATTTCTGATGTTTCAGGTATAATACAAATTCCGGAAAGTTGCTTTGTTTTGTTAAGATACTTAGGTTAAATATTATTTTGATGTGCTGGAAAATTTAAGGCGTCATCAGATAATAGATTTTTAAATGATTTCAGTCTAGATCGATGCGTTAATTCGGAGATTGATCAAGTATTTATCTCTTTTTACTTTTTACTTGAATAAAAA
>JBBQGD010000035.1:0-22826 GCA_038322655.1 Bacteroidales bacterium
AAAATGGTGTAGTATACAGGTTATTGGAAGATTTAGTATTCCCTAATCCCTAAAACCAAGACCCTAACCCCTGAAATTTAAGGTGTGAATTTCGAATTGAAATAAAATTAATTCAACAAAGCACCAAGAAAAGATAATGGCCAAAATAAGATATCAGTTTAATACCAAATCGCTCAAAATTGAGAAAGTCCAGGTTACGATGACGGAGCGCCTGAAACGCCTCGCATCGTCAATGGCTTTCGGACTTGTATTCGGTGTTTTAGTTATCGTTTTGGCTTATAATTTTTTATCGTCGCCACGGGAAAAAGTCCTTCAGAATGAACTTGAACAATACAAACTTCAGTTTAAGATCATGAACGATAGGTTGGACAAAGTACAGAAAGTACTTGCCGATGTTCAGGATCGCGACGACAATATCTACAGGGTGATTTTCGAAGCTGAACCTGTTCCATCGGAGATCCGGAAAGCCGGATTTGGTGGTGTCGACAGGTATGAACAACTTGAACGACTTACAAATTCGGCGATTGTTGTCAATACAGCTAAACGACTCGACGAAATTACCAGCCAGCTTGTAGTGCAAAGCAAGTCGTACGATGAAGTTTTTAAACTTGCAAAAAATAAAGAAAAACTTATTGCCAGCATTCCTGCAATTCAGCCGGTAGATTTTCATGATTTAAGGCGTATAGGATCGCTCTTTGGATATCGTACGGATCCGTTTTATAAAGTGACCAAATTCCATGAGGGTATTGATTTTACAGCTGCAGTCGGAACTCCGATTTATGCAACCGGCGATGGCGTTGTTGAATTAGCTGAATATAATAGTGGCGGTTATGGGAATGAAATTGTGCTGAACCATGGTTTTAGTTATGAAACCAGGTATGCTCACCTTTCAAAAATTAAGGTTAAAGTGGGTCAGCATGTAAAACGCGGTGAAGTTATAGGTTTAATGGGAAATACCGGCAAATCGACAGCCCCTCACTTACACTATGAAGTTCTGAAAGCAGGAATTCCTTTGAACCCAATTTATTTCTTCTTCAATGATATAACACCGGCAGAATACGAGGCTATGCTTGATATGTCGTCGAAACCATCGCAGACTCTGGATTAAAAAGTTCAACGCTTCGCGTTCAAGGGTTCAATGCTTCGAGTTCAAAGGATCAACAATACCACAATTTATATCTGAGAATTATCTAACTTTGAACGCTGCAAACATTAAACGCCGCAGGCATTGAACGCCGAAGGTATTGAACACTGATGGCTTTGAACACTGATGGCTTTGAACACCGTAGGTATTGAACACCTCAGGTATTGAACGCCGAAGGCTTTGAACACCATAGCTATTGAACACCGCAGGCATTAGAACGCCTAAGACATTTGAACTAAAAGGAACAGTTAATTTATATGACACTCAGAACAAAACCCATCGGAAAACTATACTACCACATTGGTGAGGTGGCTGATATGTTTAAGGTAAATACTTCTTTGATAAGGTTTTACGAGAAGGAATTCGATATTATTAAACCGCATCGCAATAAAAAGGGAAACCGCCTTTTTACACAAAACGATTTAGATCATTTTCACACTATATTTCACCTGATTAAAGAGAAAGGCTACACCCTTGATGGAGCAAAGCTGCAACTAAAGGAAAATCGTGTTGTAAATAATGCTCCCGAGCAGGATATCAAAAACTCATTGCTTCGGATGAAAAGGTTCCTTCTTGAACTGAGAGAGCAGCTTTAAGGAAAATTTCAGAAATACTTTTTCTCAACAAGGAATTCTGTCACATATTCGTAAACACCTTCTTCAAGAGTATAAAATGCAGCAGGATATTTTGCAACCTGCAGAAGTTTGGTCATATCAGCTTCAGTAAAATATTGGTACTTTTCGCGGATATCAAGCGGTGTATCGACAAACTCAATGTTTTCCGGGACTTCGAGTGCTTTGAATACAGCCTTGGCCAGGTGAAGGAAAGCACGTGCTTTGCCGGTTCCCAGGTTGTAAAGTCCGGACTGAGGTTTTGTCTGCGCCATGAAATATAACACATCAACCACATCTTTAACATATATAAAATCACGTAACTGCATTCCGTCAGCAAATCCCGAGCGGTGCGAACGGAAAAGCTTCACGCTGCCGGTTTCATTTATCTGTTTGAAAGCATGCAGAATAACCGAAGCCATTCGGCCTTTGTGGTATTCGTTCGGACCGTACACATTAAAAAATTTCATCCCGGCCCAAAACGGAGGAACTTTTTCCTGCTTAAGAGCCCAGGCATCAAAATCATTTTTCGATTCACCATAAGGATTTAATGGTCGCAGGCTTTCTACAATTGAATGATCATCAAGATAACCGTGTTCGCCCATGCCGTAAGTAGCTGCGGACGAAGCATATATCAAAGGAATTGAATATAGAGTACAAACTGTCCACACTTGTTTTGAATAATTCAGGTTCAGACGGTTAAATATCTCAACATCAAATTCAGTAGTATCGGTGCGGGCTCCAAGGTGATAAACAGAATCTACTTCATCATGATGTTTTTGTAGCCAGTGCATAAACTCATCGCGGTGTACATGACCAGCTATAGATTTATGATCCAGGTTATGGTTTTTCAATGGATTGCTGAAATCGTCAACTACAATAATATTGGTTAATCCTTTATTATTTAGTTTGTTAACCATACAACTGCCGATAAATCCGGCAGCTCCTGTAACTACTGTATATTTCATAATGCTTCTTTTTCTGTTTGCAAAGATAAGTGAAATGAGAGAAATCCTGGCAGGAGAGCCTTGTAAGATGAGTTATAAGATATAAGTATGTGGATATGGATTTAATTTATTCTTACAACTTACGCCTTATCCCTTACTCATTATTCAATCTCCACTTCACTCACAAAAATCCATGCTTTCTGACCTTCGCACGAAAGGGTGGGAGGGCAGATGCCCGCATTAATCGCTTTCACACGGATATATTGTGTAGAAAGGTTTTCAAATGCTTTTGACAACATGACAGGGCCGTCGCGCCTTATTTCACCTGATTCTGCCGGGTAATAGGTGGATAGAAGTTTGTAGGATATTCCGTCATTGGAAACATAAAATTCAACAGTAACTGGGATCAGAATGCTGTTTTCAGGAAACAGAAGAACATCAATACCTAATGCATTAACCGGCTTAACTTTACCAAGGTCAACAGTTACCTCAAAATCAGTACCTTCAAAACCCATCCACTGTTTATTGTTAGGATTTGCTGAACCAATAAGATCGTCGAATAATCCTGAAACGCCCGAACCTGGATAATTCTGACTGGGTTGAGACGTTAATTTTGCCGATTTGATACCTTGCACAAAAGTGTACAAGCGGGTAATGATCTCGCTGGAATTTGAACCTGAAATACAAACGGCTTTGAGTGTACAATTGGAACTGATGGTAAAAAAGGATGTGTATTTCTGTGATTTTATCCCGGGTGATGAGCCATCAAGGGTATAATATATATCAGCTTTCGGATCAGTGGTTGAAAGTTCAATTTGCTGTGGTCCGGGGAAAGAACCCTCAGGCAGGGAACACCAGGGCTTTTGAATATAAATATTTGCTCTTTTTGCCGATGTTTTTGAAACGAATACTTCGTTAACTGGTTTTCCGATCCACTCAACCGGTGTTTTTATTCCAAGGATCCTGGCAATAGTTGGAGCCGTATTGGCAAGGTCATTAGGTGTTTCAAACAAAACATTTTTTCTGATTCCCGGACCGCTGATTATCCAGGGAACCTCAATTTCGTTCATACTTTCGCCTCCGTTTTTCAGCCCGCTACCACCGTGATCGGATGTGATGATGAAGGTTGTATTAGCCGACATTCCCATTTCTTTAATACCGGCAATAATCTTTCCGATTTCTGTATCAATTTCAGTTACCGATTGAAAATACTCCTTCGATTCATATCCCTTGTTTCGGCCGGTTTGATCAGGAAGACCATAATAAATAAAAGTAAAAACAGAATTTTCATTTTTTATATAATTAAGTGCCACGGAAGTAATCATAACCTGGCCCTGCACATATTGCTGTTTACTGATATCATTTTTGTTCACGCATGTTCCAAGCCATTCCCAGTCGTAAAACATGGCAGTAGCGGCCATGGGTTTCTGTTTATGGATAAGTGTGAAAATGGATGTAAAATAGCCATCCGCATCTTTTGCTGTTGGTTCAAAACCCTGGTTCACAAGGCTCCATGTGTTTGATGTAACTCCATTCTGCTCAGGTCCGGTACCGGATAAAATGGCTGCCAGGTTCGGAGCACTTTGCGTTGGCATTACTCCACGTGTGTTTAGTGAGATAGCACCTTGCTTAATGAGGTTGTTCATTTCAGGAGTAACCGAATATTGAAATCCTTCGGACGAAACACCTCCCATACAAATTAGTATGACCCGTTTTGTTGCACTCTGCTGAGCCGTAGCCTGTTGAAAAAGGATCAAAAGAATAACAAGGACGTACAGGGATTTTAATAATCGCATATGAGAATTAATTTATGCTAAAGATAAGAAATTTAAAGTCATTATTGAAAGTATTCCTTCCAATTTTGCCAAAGCAATAGTTTGCAAATAATTATTTTTAGGAACAGACTGAAATAGCATTAAGCATTTTTTTACTCTCTTCCGTTATTTTGAACCAGGCTTTTTTTGTGTTCTGAAACGAGGTAAAATGTTTTTTTACATTTTTATCATAATGTGCCAGTTCCAGGTGTAGCTGTTCAAATTTCCGTGTTTCGAAATATTTGCATAGTTTGGGAATTGTCATATCTAATTTTAATTTCATGTCACTGATAATAGATTCGTAATTTTCAGGCTGAGTGATATACATAAGCAGTGGCTTGTATCTTATCCAGCCAATTGAAGCGTTAATAAACCTGTTTCTGACAGATGGAATTTTACTGTCGATCGGTAAAAAATTTACCGGGAGCACACCGTCAAGTAAATGATTATATGTTGAAAATCCATCGTGGAATGCATAGCATGGAACTTTTAATACTTTCAGATCACTCAGACAGGTGCTCATAAAAGTATCTTCTCCTCTTGCTCCCGGAGGATTGAAAAAGGGCGGAATTCTATTTCCTTTTTGGAAATTAAAACAAATATTTGCTCCTGAAATAAATTTCATTCCATTGATTTCTCCAACTTCTTTTACGGTAGCTTTCCTCACAATATCCTGATCACCATATGTAATTCCGTTATTGGTAATAATATTTGTTTTGACATTTTCCCAGGAAATTATATCATTACTGATGGTTTCGATGAATAATTTAAAATCATTTTCAGTTAAATCGTGGTTGAATTCCAAAGCAGGAATTGGTGAAATATAACCGCAATGATACCCGTGCGTAATATCTGCATCATCATTAAATTTTAAATGAGTGCCGATAATTCTTTGACCCGTCCAGGTAACAATTTTATATTCATCCCTGAAAACAGCCAATGGATATTCATCATCATCAAGAAATATCAGTTTATCAACTTTATGTTTCATTGCGAAATATAATACTGAATTTCTTTTTTTTGCATAGCCTTCACCAAAAATCAATGCGGCTTCCTTGGCATTAACTTTTCCTGAAGAAGTTAATTGTTCAATTTCTTTGTTTATCAGTCCATCCCCGATAAAAGTTACTGAATCAATCAATTCAATCAATAAAGGATCAATGTTTTTATAATCTTTGACTTCAGTATTTTGATACTTAAGATCATAAGCCACAAACAGGTGCAGGCATATTTTTTTGTTTGTTATCAGCCCGTGTTCGAGCCAGTTGTTTATATAAGTTCGCAGAACATATTTGAAATTCTTTCGACCAGTTACGAAACCAATACCTACATGTACAGTCATAATAAATATTATTTAAAGGTATTTTTTCCGTTTCAGGCTGTGCACGAGAAGGTGTAAATGCCGCGATTGATGAGACTCATCGCAAGAAGGGAATAATTATTTTATAAAGGTACGATTTTAATGGCACATAAAAGGACCGTAACCCGTTTGTTTACAAATTTAAACTCCTGGCCAGATTTAGTCCTTGGTTTTATTCGACAACCAGTTCATCCGCAAATATCCAACAAGGTTCACCTTTATATTCATGCCATTCGGGTAGTATTTTAGGGCTTATAGCCGATACTTTAATATATCTTACTTCCGTTTCCCTGAAATTACCACCGGCAGTCTTTATTTCTCTTTTTGATGGTGAACTTGCATCAAACTTTGTTGAAATAAGTTCTTTCCACTTTTTGCCGTCCAATGAAGTTGAGAATACCACTTCGGTAGGGAAAAGAACCCAGTCGGAAGGATTTTTAACGAAATTAAGTTTAGCGGAACTTATTTTGGTTGGCTGAAGCAAATCAACTATAAATTCCATATCGCTCCCTTCATATCCTTGCCATCCTGATTTATAAGAGTCAGTACCTGTTAAACCGTCGGTCATGGACTGTTCGGCAGTACCGGGATATTTAAAAGAATATGGTTTGATGATGGTAACCGGTTTGCCGGAGGATTTGCTTACGATAATTTTACGTTGATTAATACTTCCTGCAATTATACCTTTATCAAAAAGGGCTGCTTTTACCATTGTTGACTTACTCAGTTCAAATGGTTTTTTGTAAAAGCTGGAATTTGGATTCGGATCACTGCCATCAAGCGTGAACCTTATATCCGCTCCTTTAACTTCGCTTCCAAGCACAACAAGATTGCGATTGTTTTCACGTTGGGTAGTAATGTCAGCGATAAAGGAACCTTTGCTGTATTTAACATTTAAAAAATCCAATCGAGGAAACTGGTTATCCATCCGGTTAATAAAATCGTCCCAATCTCTGCGGTCCTGTTGCGACCAGGCAACTTCAGCCAATGCTATCTCCCGTGGGAAAGCCATGTATTCAACTTCTTCGGGGCTTTTTAAGAATTCAGTCCATATGTTTCCCTGAACTCCTATGATATGCTGGGATTGTTCAAATGTAAGTACCGGCGGTACCGGGTTGTATGAGTAAACCGTCCTGAGGGTTAGATAACCGCCAATTGCTTCGGGTTCGGTAGCCGGATCGCCTTGGTAATAATCGAAATAACAATAATCTACAGGCGTCAATATGGCATCATGCCCCTGGGCTGCAGCATCAACTGCTGCCTGAATGCCACGCCAGGCCATAACTGTTGCCTCCGGAGCAAGTCCGCCTTCAAGTATTTCATCCCATCCGATAAGCCGGCGGTTTTTTGAAACAAGAAATTTCTCAATTCGTTTTATAAAATAACTCTGGAGTTCGGATTCATCCTTTAACCCTTCTGCTTTTATCCGGGCCTGGCATTTCGGACACTTTTCCCACCTGACTTTAGGCGCTTCATCCCCACCTATATGAATATAGGTAGAAGGAAAAATATCCATAATTTCAGTAAGTACGTCCTGTAAAAAGGTAAAAACAGAATCATTCCCTGAACAAAGTATGTCGTCCGAAACACCCCAATGGGTAAGTACTTCAAAAGGTCCGGCTGTACATGCCAGCGATGGGTATGCAGCTAAAACAGCCACTGAATGCCCGGGCATTTCAATTTCCGGGATTACTGTGATATATTTCGAAGCAGCATACGCAACAATTTCGCGTGCCTCAGCCTGGGAGTAGAATCCTGAATACGGAACTGAATCAATACTATCTGTTTTACCAATTTGTGTGCCTTTCCTTACCGAGCCCACCTGTGTAAGTTTTGGATATTTCTTGATTTCTATCCTCCAGCCCTGGTCATCAGTTAAATGCCAGTGAAAAGTATTTAATTTATACATTGCCATAAGGTCAATGTATTTTTTAATGAATTCCACGGGAAACATATACCTGCCAACATCCAGGTGCATGCCCCGGTATCTAAATCGTGGCTTATCTTTTATGCTCACCACAGGCAGTGAGTATGTTTTCGGTACTGATCCCTGTTTTTCAATATCAGGAGGTAAGATCTGAAACAATGTCTGAAGTCCATAGAAGAATCCGTTTGCTGTTACCGATCGTATATAAACATTAGTTTCGGTAACATCGATGGTATAACCTTCCTGACCAAGAGACACATCAGCACCAAGAGTAGTAAAAACGATGGAATTGTTTTTAGGAAAGGCTGCATTATAAGCTCTTTTTTCAAGTATCAGCCCTGAGGAATGCCTGATTTTTTCATTGAACAGATCAGCAATTTCTGTAGTTCCATTTGTTTCATCAATCAGTATAAGTGTACTGTTTTTTATGATGAAAACGCCGTTGCCTTGGGTCACCTGCATGGGAACCGGTACAATGTTCAATGATCCTGCGCTCATGTTTTTAATAAATAATATCATTATAAATGTGACCAGGTAAAGTTTAGCTTGTAATCTCATTGGTTATACTTATGATTATTAACAAAATCAGCTAAAACTGCAATTTAGTTCATTACTCAATACAAAGTAGAACCAGGTCTCAAAACCTGACATTCAATATCTTTAATCAGATACATTTGTATTATTATAACTTCTGTCAGAAGTTCTGATTTAGAGATTTACTATTTTTCAAGTGATTGTAATACAATCTGATGCATTTTTTCCGCATTCAGTTCCATTTGTTCAATAAGCCGAAACTGAACTCTTGCCCTGACGAGATTATGCTTCGGGTACTGCGTACGGTAATACGGATCACCATCTAAAAAATCAGTGAGGAACCTAAGTCCCATTATAAAGGTCATAAAACGGGCTGAAAATGCTAGATTGTCAATTTCCGTTTTGTTTAGTGTGGCAAAAGTGCTTTTCAAAAAACCCTGTGTATACGCTTCATATATCGGCAGGTTAATATCAACTTTCGACAAATCCTCTTCATCCTCATTAGCTGTATTGGCTCCGGTCCGGATTGAATCGCCGAAATCGAATAAAATACTTCCCGGCATCACGGTATCCAGGTCAACAATACACAAGGCATGGTCAGAGCTGTCGAATAAAATATTGTTGAATTTAGTATCGTTATGTGTAGTGCGCATAGGGAGCTGCCCTGTTTTAATCAGGGATGGAATAGTGAGCATTTGCTCTGTTCTCGCTCTTACAAATTCAATCTCCCTGGAAACATCTTTAACCCGGTTTGCTTTATCAGCTTCCACAGATTTATTGAACGTAACCAGTCGTTTTTCCATGTTATGAAAATCAGGAATAGTCTCTGTGAGTCTGTCTGCAGGCAGATCAGCAAGCAGCGACATGAAAAGACCGAATGCTTTACCCCCTTCGTGTGCTATTTCAGTATTCTCGACCACATTATAGGAATGAGCATTATCGATAAAGGTATAAAGCCGCCAGTATTGACCATCCGGATCGAGATAGAATTTTTTACCATCCTTACAAGGAATAACTTCCAAAACTTTAAATGCCAGGTTTTCATCTTCAGCCAGTTTCCTTGCAAGATGATCAGTAACTCTGCAAATATTATCCATCAGGCCTTCAACATCAGTAAAAATGTCGTTATTTATCCATTGGAGAAAATAACCGGGATGATTCGGCGATTTTATTCTGATTAAGTAGGAATCATTAATATGCCCGGTGGTATTTTTTTCAAAGTCCAGAATCTCACCTTGAATATTGAAATGAGATACAATTCCTTTAATGTTTCGTTTCATAGTACTATTTCCAGAGTTTTGCTGGGTAAACGCCTGATTTAATCAGTTGAGCTAGTTTTTCAATTACAAGTGGTTTGTCCTCTTTGTATGTTACACCGAACCATTTGGCATTGCTGCGGAGAACTTTTACACTTGCAGCTTTATTGCTGATCAGTTTATCGATTGCGAAAGGGATATAGAATTCAGCCTTCAGCGAGTCACTGTTGGCTTTTACAAAATCGCTGAACATAAGTTCTGTTTGTTTAAAATACTCGGGTGTAAATCCCCAGAAATTCATCGAAACAAGCGTTTCAGGATTAAGAAACACAGGTGTGCCACCAGCATCCTGGTAAGCAATACCTCCTTTTACATATTGAATGTTGTGGCGTTCGGTTACTGAAACTAAAAGTTCATTTTCATCTTCCCGGCAAACCCCACGCGAAACTGTGCCATTGTCCGACATGGTATTACCTACCTGGTAACCAACCAGTGAATACTGTGTCTGGGTATCACCAGTTAACGCATTAAGGTAATCAGCCATGGTCTGAAAAGCTCCTGAACCATAAAAGTCGTCGCCATTGATTACAGCAAATGGTTCATTGATAACATCCTTGGCCATAAGCACAGCATGGGCTGTTCCCCATGGCTTAGTTCGTTCGGGAGAAACTGTAAGGCCTTCAGGCAACTTGTCAATTTCCTGAAAAACGTATTCAACGGGAATATGAGGTTGTAACTTCGAAATGAAAATATCTTTAAAATCCTGTTCAAAGCTTTTTCGTATAATGAAAACTACTTTTCCGAAACCTGCTCTGATAGCATCGTAAATGGAATAATCGATAATGGTCTCACCAGAAGGACCAACCGGGTCAATCTGTTTCAGACTTCCATATCTGCTGCCCATTCCGGCGGCCAATACCAGTAGTGTTGGTTTAGTCATTTGATTAAATTTTGCTATTTAGTTTTTATTTTATGCCCAACTGTAGCATAATAAATTATGAAAAGGTAAATGGGGACCATAATCCATAAAGCAGGTTGAAATCCTATTGATTGGCCAAGTTTAGCATAAGTAGGAGGGATAAGTGCCCCGCCTGCAATGCCCATAATAAGCAATGCTGAGCCAATCTTGGTGTATTTTCCAAGGTTATTGAGAGCTAATGGCCAGATCGCCGGCCACATTAAAGCATTAGCCCAACCTAGTAAGGTTACAAAGAAAACAGCATTTGGCAGCAACGGAACATTAAAACCGGGGACATTATTTAACCATCCGAATAAGGTTGAGAAAATGTTATTATCAGTAACTGATGATGTCGCTGCTCCAAATGCGAACAAAGCGCCCAGGATGGCTGACAGCACCAGCGCTTTTGATTGGCTTATAACTTTAGGGATGAGGATTATTCCGAGGATGTATCCGAATACCATAAATGCCATAGTAAAGGCTGTAAGTTTTGGTGCATATTCAAGGTGCAGCGACCTGCCAAATTGAGTGAGGCTGTCGCCTGCCATAACCTCAACGCCTACATAAACGAACAAGGTAATTATTCCAAATAAAAGATGCCGGATTTTTAGAGCTCCAGGGATTTGTTTTACAAATTCTTTCAGTGATTCATTTTCGTCTGCATCAATATCTATTTCGTTTGGCAGCGATGAAAATTTTACCAGTATGGCAAAAAGAACCAATAGCACGGCCATGCCGGCATATGGACCTACTATTCGCGAAGCCAGCCCATTTAGCAGAGCCTCTTTCTGATCAAAAGTGAGCAGGGCAAGATTACTTTCACTGAATTTTTCCATTCCATGAAGGATAAGTGCTGTAAGCACAAGCGGACTGAAAACCCCGGCCATCTTGTTGCAAATACCCATTATCGCCAATCTTTTTGCAGCACTTTCGCGTGGGCCGATAATGGTAATAAATGGATTGGTGGCAGTTTGCAGAAGCGCTAAGCCTGTTCCCAGAACAAATAAACCGATCAGGAAAACTCCGAATTGACGTGAGTATGCGGCAGGAATAAAGACCAGTGCACCTAAGGACATGATCAGTAAGCCGACAAAAACTCCGTTTTTATACCCGATTTTCTTTAGCACAAAGGACGATGGAAGAGCCATCACAAAATAGGCAATGTAAAAAGCAAGCGTAACCAGACTAGCCTGGAAAGGTGTTAACTCACATGCCGTTTGCAGAAAAGGCATAAGTGAACCGTTCAGCCACGTCACAAATCCGAAAATGAAAAATAGTGCTCCAATAATGGAAAGCGACATGATGTAATTTTTACGGTCCACTGCCGTTGATGTTGTGTTCATAGTATTTCAGATTATTTGTAAGTATTGCCTGGATTTCTGTTATTGTTAAGAGGAAAAGAATTTAATAGCAAAACAACTTTTTATTTTAATCAAATGCTTCACATCACTTTTTATTTTTCACTATTCTTTATTCACTATTCACTTTTCTACTCCACTTCATATCTTACAAACACCTCAATAGCCTCATATTCAGCCATTCCAAGTTTGTCATAAAGCTTTGCAGTATTTTTATTGCGTTCTTCGGCTCTTTGCCAGAATTCGCGTTTATCGGCACCCATAAACATGGCGCCATCCTTTTGTGACTGATGTCTGAAAATTGCATTTCGTTTAATCACTACTTCTTCAGGACTTAAGGGAACAGCCATATCAACCATTTCAATATCCCATTCCTGCCATGCGCCACGATAAAGCCAGATGCGGCAATCTTTCATCCACTCCTCATTTTTCATACGTTCGAGGGCTTCAATAATAATGTCGATGCAAACCCGGTGCGTACCGTGTGGATCACTCAGATCGCCTGCTGCATATATCTGGTGAGGCTTCAATTCCCGCAGAAAATTCATAATTATTTGAATATCTGCTTCACCAGCAGGCGCTTTTTTAACAGTTCCGGTTTCATAAAAAGGAAGATCGAGAAAATGAACATTCTTTTCAGGAAGTCCAATATAACGGCAGGATGCCATAGCTTCTCCACGCCTGATTGAAGCTTTAATAGCCAAAAGTTCTGATGGCTCAACGCTGCCTTTTTTTCTGTTTTTATAAAAATCAGATGTTTTTTCGTATAGAATTTCTGCTTTTTGCTCGACGATATCGTAGATTTTTTCATAATTACGAACAAAGTCAATGTAGCGGATTGCATCATCATCACTTACGGCTATACTTCCCGAAGTCTGGTAAGCAACGTGAACTTCATGTCCATGCTCAACAAGACGTGCAAATGTACCACCCATCGAAATTACATCATCATCAGGGTGGGGGCTAAAAAGAGCAACACGCTTAGGAAAAGGCAGTGCGCGCTCAGGTCTTGTTGAATCGTCCACATTGGGTTTACCTCCGGGCCAGCCGGTAATGGTATGTTGCAGATCGTTAAATACCTTTATGTTTATTTTACTAAAAACCTGGCTGGTAATAAGGTCCGATAAGCCGTAATCATTATAATCACGTTCAGTAAGTTTTAGCAATGGCTTCCCGGTTTGAGTACAAAGCCATAAAACAGCTTTGCGTATCATCCTGTCGGTCCAATCACATTGCCCCACACGCCAGGGAGTCTTGAAACGTGTAAGATCAACAGCCGCCGGAGGATCTAATATAAAAGTTGTATTGGTATGGTTTTGCAGGAAACTTGAGGGTATTACATCAGTAACAGGACCTTCAACAGCCTTGGCAACAACTTCGGCTTTTCCTTCGCCCCATGCCATTAGGAAAATTTCTTTTGCAGATATGATAGTACCAACGCCCATAGTAATAGCGTAGTGTGGAACATATTCTTCTCCGTTAAATGAATCCGCTGCATCATTACGGGTCATCCTGTCGAGAGCAACAAGGCGCGTTTTCGAATTATAGGTTGAACCCGGCTCGTTAAATCCGATGTGTCCTGTACGCCCTATACCAAGTAACTGAATGTCAATCCCGCCTGCCTCAGTAATTTTTTTCTCATACTCGCGGCAAAATGCAGCAACATCTTCCTGGTCAATACTACCGGATGGAATGTGGATATTCTCAGCCTTTATATCTATATGTTTAAAAAGCCTGTCCCACATAAAGTGATTGTAACTTTGCTGATGATCATGTTCTAAAGGATAATATTCATCCAGGTTAAAGGTGATAACATTCGCAAAACTCAAACCTTCTTCTTTATGGTAGCGGATCAATTCGTTGTAAACTATAAGCGGAGTT
The DNA here is from genome assembly GCA_038322655.1 of Bacteroidales bacterium. GTDB lineage: Bacteria > Bacteroidota > Bacteroidia > Bacteroidales > UBA4417 > UBA4417. The sequence continues at coordinate 13,791 of JBBQGD010000035.1, forward strand.
GATCCTGTTGCCAGACCCAACACCAGGCTCTTGCCTGATTTACTTCGTTCCTTTACCATTTCCACAATTCTTGCTGCAATTTCAGCTGACCCGGCAGCCGCCGAAGGAAAAACCATAACGGGAATTTTTTCGAAACGATTTACAAATGCATCATCATTCCACATCGAACTATCGGGTTTCGAAGAATACCCCTTAATATCTGCTAGTTTCATATTATGTTTTCTATTTTCTTACAATTTTACTTTCCCGCAGTTTAGCAGGATTCTCTTTATTTATAAGGTAATGACTGATTCGATAAGCCCTTGTGTAATCTTTTGCCGGTATGAGATATTTTTGCATGGGCCAGGCGCCCCAGCTATCGTCGCCACCAACTCCACATTGCATATAATCAAGATTCAGATCGGTAATGGATTGTTTTTGCAAAAGGTTGCCATGTTTTCCTTTTTGTTCGAAACCTTTCAGATCATCGTATGTATACGGCAAAGAACTGAAGCCCATATTTGGTGAACCATCAAAATAAATGCCTACCAACTTTCCATCATTTATCGAAAGCCATATTACATCGGTGCGGTAACCATTTTCCTGGGGCCGGACATAATGAACATACATTTCGTCGGTGGTTGAATGGTGTTTTCCCATAAAGGCTGCAGTCTTGCGATCAACATAATTTTCGAAAGGTCCGCGGCCAAAGTAATCAACCTGGTTGAGAGAACCTGTTAATCGCATATTTACTCTCATTCGCGGAATCAACGAAGTTAGTTCCGGATTTTCCCAGTCGGCAATTGAAATCTGTTGAGCCAGTAAAACACCTGAGTTGTTTAAAATTTGCATCATCAGCAAGAAAATGGAAACTCTGCGTTTCATCATTCGTAAATGTCTTTTTTAACTATAATTTGAACGAATTTGTTTTATTGTTGGCTGTACTTTTCCTGAATAAAAATATTTCAGCTTATGTATGTTGAGGAAAAACAAATGAAAGTTGAAATTTGTTGGTATTAACTTTTTTGAAAAACCTTCTCCATAACCATAGCTACTGTGCCCATTAATCCGGCATTCTGGCCAAGACGCGATGTCATTATCTGAGCATCACGGCGTATTTTGGCAATAGTGTACTTATTCAGGTTTTGCTGAATGGGATCCACAATGTAATTTTCTGCTTTGGTAAGCTCACCTCCAATGATGATAAGTTCCGGGTTAAAAAGATGAATCAGCACGGCAATCCCTCTCCCAAGGTGTTCACCAATGCTGGCAAGCAAACCGATAGCAAACTGGTCGCCTCGCTGAGCCGCCGACAAAACAGTTTCGATTGTAATTTTATTGAGATCCCCGCCTACCAAAGAGCCTATAACTGTAGTAGCACCATCACTTATTTCCTTCCGTGACCTTTTTACCATGGTTGTTCCCGAAGCCAGAGTTTCGAGGCAGCCAATTTTGCCACAATAGCAAAGTTGTCCGTGTGGATCCACTTGTATATGCCCGAATTCTCCTGAAAAACCGGAATTTCCTTTATATAACTTCCCGTTGAGTATCATTCCAAGTCCGATGCCTGATCCTATATTAAGGCATAATACGTTTTGTTTTCCCTGTGCCAGACCAAATGCCTGTTCGCCCAGAGCCATAACCTTTGTATCGTTTTCAACAAAAACAGGGTAATCAAAAAAGTTTTCGAATTGGATAGTAGCAGGTTTTTCATCCTGAAGATAACTGTAGCTGATGCCTGTATGCAAATCAATCAGACCGGGGAGTGCAATTCCTATGCCCATAAGTTTTGTCTTGTCAATCCCCGATTCTTCGATAAAGTCATTCACGGCTATTTTCAGACTTTTCATAAAATCTTTCGAAACCTCAAGCCCTTCGTCAAGTACTTTAACATCTACAACCGGCTGGTTGGCGAAATTGAATAAGCCAAGGCGAATATGGTGCCTGCTGATGTCAACGCCAAGTATAAACCTGGCTGGCGGATTCAATCCGTATAAATTCGGCCGGCGGCCACCACTCGAATTACCAATGCCTTCTTCGGCAAGGAACTCACTCGCAATAAGCTCATCTATAGCCCTGGTAATCGTGGGAGTACTCATATGTATTATTTTGCTGAGCTCAGGAATTGATTGGCAGCCATTTTGATATAATTCTTTTAATATCAATAATTTAAGTCCATTTTTCTTAGCACTGTTTGCCCTGGGATCAGCCGGGGTAGTACCGAAAAGCATACTTTTTTTCATTCTGTGGAACTTTGTAGTTGTGCAAATTGAGTTTTGATTTATCGAAATCTAACTTATAGATAGTAAGAAGTTGTAAATTTACAACAAACATTAATAATAACAACATACATCGTTAAAAAAATTACTAAGATTGGCTAGAATTTATTTTTCTCTTTTGGCCCGACAAGTATGAACATTATATAATATTGTATTTAAGGCAGATATGTAAAAATATGTGATTTATATCTTCTGTACACCTTAATATTATAATAAGAGCAATTTATATTTCTATTCGCCAGAAAAATTCAATTCGAAATAGATTTCAATGTATTCAAATGGCTTGTTAAATTTTTCAAATCAGGAATGAAGCAAAACCAATTTTTCCAATATTAGTATTTATAACATCCGAAATTTTCTCACGATTGATTTGTTTGTTTAAATAGATGACAATTAACAGCATCGGTTTTTGCTGATACTTGCCAATAATAATAAACCCTGCAATATTAAATTTAGCTGGCTGCAAATAGCCATACACTTAGCAGTACTGTTTGTTATTGATACCGTTTGGAGCTTTTTGGGTGAGAATGTAAGAAACGGAATATTTATCACTGATTTTGAAACAGCTGATAATTTATTCTGCATGCATTTGGACATCAGAAATGTTTGTTTAGGTAAAAAAAGCAAATGTGTTGATAATGAGATGAATAGGATATGCGATAAAAAATAAACACATTTTTAATTAAAAAATTTAACCTTAGTTGTGAAAGTTAATAAAAAAAATTATTAGCTTCGCCCTTTCAAATATAATTATTCGTAAGAATTAATTTGTGTTAACCTACTTCAAATCCAACCTCAAAAAAATGTGCGTATGAAAAAAGTGACACTCTTACTGGCGCTGATCGTTTTCTGCTCATGGCAGATCGCATTAGCCCAAAGGACCATCACCGGAACGGTAACTGATGCCAAGGACGGCTCAACCATTCCAGGTGTAAACATCATGGTGAAAGGTACTACCACCGGAACAATAACTGACCTTAACGGAGCTTTCTCTGTAAAGGTGACCGGCAATGATCAGATGCTGGTATTCTCGTTTATTGGTTATGATGGCAAAGAAGTAGCTGTCGGAAGCCAGAATGTAGTAAACGTAGCGCTTACGCAAACGGCTGAAGTTATCGAAGGCGTTGTTGTAACGGCTCTCGGTATCAAACGCGAGAAGAAAGCCCTCGGCTATTCGATGCAGGAACTAAAAGGCGATGCTATGACCGAAAGTAGGGATCCAAATGTCGTAAATTCCCTGAACGGCAAAATCGCCGGTTTACAGGTAAGGCAGGCTTCGACTGGTCCTTCAGGCTCATCGCGTATGATTATCCGTGGAAATAACTCGATCGGTGCAGGTAACCAGCCTTTGGTGGTAGTCGACGGTATCCCGATAAACGGTTCTACCGGAGGTAGCGATGATTTCTGGGGAAACCGAGCAGTTGACAGAGGCTCAGGAATTGCTGATATTTCACCCGACGATATAGAATCAGTTACGGTACTTAAAGGCCCGGCTGCTTCTGCACTGTATGGAAGCCGTGCCGGTAATGGTGTTGTGATGATCACAACAAAAAAAGGTACAAAGAAAAAAGGGGTTGGTGTATCATTTAATACAAACAATACCTGGGAATCTCCTATGGAAACACCTGATTTTCAGAATACATACGGCCAGGGTGTAAATGGAGTATTCGATGTTACATCAGCAGGTAGCTGGGGCGGAAAAATGGATGGCTCACAAGTAGCCGCTTTAATGGGTACCAAAGCATATTCCCCTGCAGGGAATGACTTATATAAGGACTTTTTACGAACCGGTTATACTTCCACCAACAGTATTGAAATTGACAATAGCAACGATAATACAACTTTCAGGCTAGGCGCAACACGGCTGGATAATAAAGGAGTAGTGCCAAATACCAAATTCGAGAGAACTTCAGTTAATGTAAGGGCTACTTCGAAATGGGGTAAATTGTCATCTGATGTTAAGTTTAACTATATCAAACAGTTAACTAACAATCGTATAAAGCTTGCAGGTGACCCGGATAATATTTTCCAGAATTACCTGGTCATGCCACGGTCGGTTGCAATGAGTGATTATCAGGCGTATGAATCAACAAAATATGCTTTCCCAACCACTGGCTCTCCTGCAGCTTACGTTAATGTCTATGGAGGTTCCTCTCTCAGCCCGTATTGGTCTGCTTACCGCAATACTAATAACGATAATAAAGATCGTATAATCGGATTCCTTGCCTTACAATATGACTTTACCAGCTGGCTGAATCTCAAAGTTCGTTATGGCCTTGATAATACTGCAACAATTTATTCTGACGTGTTAGCTTCAGGTACTCCATATTGGAACACCGGTGATTATACTGGAGACTATAGGGTTACCCAGGAAAAAAGAGTTGAGCAAAATGCAGATTTCCTGTTTACGGCACAAGGAAACTTATTTGATAAAGTTAAAGGCGTGATGTCTGTTGGCGGTAACCTTTTTAATGCTAAAGGCTACTACCAGCTTTCACAGGCCCAGGGCCTTGCAATTCCTGATTTTTACGCTATTGCAAATGGAACAAAAAGGGAAACGGCATATAGTTCTAATGAAAAAGAAATACATTCATGGTATGGAACATTATCACTGTCGTATGATAACTGGGCTTACCTTGATGTAACCGGGCGCAACGATGTATCATCAACGCTGCCAGCAGCTAATCGTTCATACTTTTATCCTTCTGTTGGTGGAAGCATAGTTGTATCTCAATTGCTAGAGAACAACGGAATCACAGTCGGCCCTGTTTCATTTGCCAAAGTCCGGGCTTCTTGGGCAGAAGTTGGGAACGACACTGATCCAAATATGCTCCGTGATTATTATAACATTCTGTTTGTTAATGGAGTACTAACATCCTCACCGGATAACTACAAAACCAATCCCAACCTTAAACCAGAAAGTATCAAATCTACAGAATTAGGTTTTGATGTTAGACTTTTTGATAACAGGCTGGCCTTTGATTTTACCTGGTATAAAAAGAATGCTTACAACCAGATACTAAAGATTACTGTTCCTCCCTCAACTGGTTACCAGTTTGAACTCATGAATGCCGGAAATGTTGAAAATAAGGGGATTGAACTTTCGTTAAATGCCAATATTGTTCAGAAAAAAGATTTCAACTGGAATCTTACGTTGAATTACTCCAAAAATACGAATAGGATCATTGAACTCTCGGACAAAACTAAAATTCAGACACTTAGTGATCCTTCGGTTAATTTCCTTCAAGTAGTTGCATCAGAAGGTGGTTTATATGGAGATATTCTCGGGTATACTTACCAGCGGAATACAAGCGGCCAGATACTGGTTGATGATAACGGAATTCCGTTGAAATCAGTTGAGATGTCAAAACTTGGTAACTATCAGCCTAAATGGATGGGTGGACTTGCAAATAATTTCACATATAAAAACTTTGACCTTAATTTCCTTATTGATATGAGGTATGGAGGCGAAATTTATATGGGTTCTATCAAAAGCGGTGCTTCAGCAGGAACCCTGGCAATGACAGTTGACGGACGTGAAGGAGGAATGGTAGTACCGAATTCTATTGTTAAATCTACCGGCGCATCTAATACAATTAAAGCTACTCCTCAGGCATACTGGCGTGGTATAAATGCTATTACCGAAGCCTGGATGTATGATGCAACCAATATTTGTTTCAGAGAACTCAGTATTGGCTACACCTTACCTTCGGTAATTGCTCAGAAAATGAAGCTTAATACCATTAAGTTAAGCCTAGTAGGACGTAACCTGTTTATGATTTCAAGTCATACCAAGGGCTTTAACCCTGAAGCTACCTATTCGACAGGCAATGCCCAGGGTATAGAGTACGGAACCATGCCACAGCTGCGCAGCATTGGATTTAATTTAAATCTGAACTTCTAACCTTATAAAAGACACACACATGAAAACAAAAATATATTTTCTCATACTGTTAGTTTTTGGTCTGTTTTCCTGTTCTGATCTGGATAAGATGAACATCAATCCAAACAGACCTACCGCTGATATGTACGATTTCAGCCGTTCGCAGATTTCGACGTTGTTGCGTACCGGCTCCACCTATAATGGTGCTGATATGTATCAAAGGGTAAAGAGCCTGCATATCGATTTATACTCGCAGATGCTGGATGAAGTACCTTCCGGCTGGACCAACACCCGCAATTATTTTACAAACGATGGATGGACAATCAGTTATTGGAATTCAGTTCCATCATGGATAACATCTCTTAATACCATAATAAATCAAGGAAAGGACGACCCGAATCGTGTAAACACAGTGGCCTTATCTAAAATCTGGAGGGTTTATATACAGAGTCAGGCTTGTGACTTTTTTGGTGTTATGCCCTTCCCGTCGTATAAAACCTATGTTGAAAATCCGCCGTATGTCTCTGTTCAGAATCAGTACACTGAATTCTTTGCTGAACTGGATGAAGCTGTAAAAATGATCGATCCTGAAAAAGGTTTCCTTAATTCTTATGAAGATATGATTTTTAGCGGGGATGTGCTTAAGTGGAAGAAATTTGCAAATTCACTTCGCTTACGTCTGGCTATCCGGATTTCGGAAGTGGATGAAGCACTCTGCAAAACACAGGCTGCAGCTGCTATAGCAGGCGGTGTTATGGAATCTTCTTCAGATGATGCACAATGTCCTCCTTCGAATCAGGGTTGGGGTAACGATTATAATTATACCTTACTTTGGTCATGGGGCGAAACCCAGCATATGACCAGCTCGTTTGAGAAACTTGTTACCGGTATTGGTGGGATGGATTGGCCGTCAGGAGTTGCAGCTACAACCAAACCTGCAAAAGTTGATCCCAGAGCTCCCGTTATGTTCGATCCTGCTTCAAGCGGATCATGGAAAGGCGTTCCTCCGGGATTGAATCCTGATAATGTTAACCAGGAACCCAATAAGAGCACCGAAATTGCATTGCTTGGTGTCTACACTGTTGGACCTGCAAGCGCACGCAAACTTAACCGCAAGTATGATTTGATGCTTTATGATGAAGTTTGTTTCCTGAAAGCTGAAGCTGCTTTACGTACATTCGGACCAGGGAACGCAAAAGCTGAATATGAAAATGGTGTAACTTCATCTTTCGCACGTTGGGGTGTAACAGGAGCAAGTACTTATCTGGCTTCTACTGCTAAGAATATTGCAGGTACCAGTGCTAATTTCGATGATGCCAGCGGGGCCGGAAATACACAGTTGGAAAAGATTATCACCCAGAAATATATTTCGCTTTTCCCTGATGTTTCGCAAGAAGCATGGAGTGATAAACGCAGGCTCAACCTGCCACGTTTCGATGTTTGTGCTTATCGGGATCCGGCTACTTACGCTACAGCTCCCACAAGCATTACCGATCCGAGAAGCTTTATCAAAAGGGTAAGGATTCCTGCTAGTGAATCTATTAACAACACCGTTGAATACAATAAGGGGGTTGTTTTAATGGGCACCGGTGGCAACAATACAAATACTCCTTTATGGTGGGATGTTAATTCAAATAAATGTACTTCCCTAACTAAATAGCTTGCGTTACTAATGTTATTTTTATTAAAAACAGGCACTTCGTTGAGGTGCCTGTTTTTTTTAAATCCAGGTTCGGAAACTTACATAGCATGTTTAAGTTATTTGTATGCCTATAGTAATTCCGGATGTTCAGTATGAACTTTTAGTATCAATTCTCCAAAAAGTGTATTTGCCCAGGCAAACCAACTCCGGGTATAATCTGATGGATTGTCTTTATTAAACGATTCGTGCATAAAGCCTTTGCCGGCATGGGTTGTTTTCAGCATAAGCAGGCAATTTTTTATTTCTTCGGGATCGCTACTGGTTAAAGCTTGCATAATAATGGTCATCGGCCAGATTTTGTCCGTCATGGTATGCGGACTTCCTATACCTGAAGCAGCTTTACCCCTGAAATACCATGGGTTGTGATCACTTAACAGGAACTTGCGGGTGTTTAGGTAAACCGGGTCCTTTATATCAATACATCCCAGGTAGGGCAGGGAAAGCAGGCTTGGAACATTACCGTCGTCCATCATCAGACGATTGCCGAAGCCATCAATTTCGTATGACATCACTTGCCCGTAATCCAGGAAATTTGTTGTAGAATATTTGTTCAATGCATCTTCAACTTCATCAGCAAGGTTACGGCATTTTGCAGCTAAAATTTTATTGTCGGTAACATTCTCGCATATTTCGCTCATTTGGCGCAGCGAGGCAACAGAAAAATAATTGGAAGGTATCAGGAAGGGGAAAATTGTTGCATCGTCGGATGGCCTGAAAATGGAACAAATTAAACCATTCGGTCGTATGGGATTTCCCATTCCGTTTCCCGGTACAGTATCAGTTTGCCAAGCAGTAACCCGTTTGAATGAATAAGGACCCGGATTCCCTTTTCGTTGTTGAGCGACGAAGGTTTTATAAATTATTTCCATTGCTTCGGTCCATTTATCATCGAATACCGAAGTGTCGCCTGTGGTTTTCCAGTATTTGTATGCTAGCCTGATGGGATAGCATAAAGAGTCAATTTCCCATTTCCGTTCATGAATACCTGGCTTCATTTCGGTGATATCCGATTTCCATTCGCTTATTTCGTTTCCATGCAGAAAAGCATTGGCATACGGATCGAGTAGAATACATTTTACTTGCCGGTTGATAACACCTGCAATTAGTTTTCGCAGCGCCTCATCTTGCTTTATAAGTGGTATGTATGGCCACACCTGGGCTGAGGAATCGCGCAACCACATAGCATCAATATC
>JBBQGD010000036.1:0-22638 GCA_038322655.1 Bacteroidales bacterium
GATGGAAACATGAATTTTCCTGACCTGATTTAGGTATAAATTGTTGAGCGAATTACTTGATTTAATTGGAATTTTGGAATTTTTAAATTGGCTGCAAAAGTGAATCAGCAACTCAACTTCTGTTTGCTTGTTACCTGAATAGCGTATATATTTATTGGTGATCTTCAGTATTTTCCGAATACTCTTTTTTGCAAAATAAAGATGGCTCAGGTTGATTTCCGCAAATTGACTATTTATCTCTTCTTTTATATTCCTTATATATTCAAGCTCGTTATTGGCGTCAAACAAAAGATAACTAAGCAGTTCCTTATTCTCCTTTTTGTATTTCACCAGCTTCATGCAAATGTCAATCACATCGCCTACAGGCAAAGTGGTTAATTCCTTTTTAAGCGTACTTATTGATGAGGCTTTCATCAGGACTGGTTCATTTTTTTGATTGGTGCAAGTAAATACTCGAGTCCGTTTAGTTTGATTTCGTAAATCGTTCTGAGTAACATGCCGAGTTTCCCATCCGGAAACCCTTTCGCATTAAACCATTCAAGATAAGAAACCGGGAGATCACATAAAACTCTGCCTTTGTATTTCCCGAAAGGCATCTGCATTTTTACCAGCTCAAGAAGTAATTGGGAATCGGGTTGATTTTCCAAGAGTTCGGGGTTTGAAGAGTTTAAAGGTACTTAGGTTCAATGCTTCGCGTTCCTGCTTCGTCGTTCCTTCTCGCAATGACGCCTCGCAGTGACGGGTGCAAGGGTTCAAAGTTCAATGCCTGCGGCGTTCAAAGTTCAAAGTTGTAGAGCTGTTCATCAAGAATATTCTTTTTTTACTTTTCACTTTTCTCTATTCACTTTTCACTTTCCATTATTCTTCAAAAACTCATCCGTACTCATAACTTTTGCATACGCTTTAAGTGTTGCCAGTGCGGCCAGGTGAACATCTTCAGCCTTGACGGTTTTCCCGTTAAAAGTCTGGTCTTTTGCTGCACAAGCATCATCAATCACGGTGCACTTGAAACCATAATCTGACGCTGCTCGGGTGGCTCCTTCCAGGCACATATTCGTTTGCATGCCACACAGAACCAGATTCTTTATTCCATTTTTATGTAAATAATCCAACAAATCAGTATTCAGAAAACTATTCACTTCATGCTTTACAATTATTTTTTCACCAGCAAGTGGAGCTACATTCGGATGTATTTCAGCACCTTTTCCATCGCCATGTTTGACGTGAATTACCAGTTGATTAGTTTTACGGAAATCCATCAAAAGTTTCTGCGCATTTAAACTTGCAGGTATCGGGTTTACCAACTCCGACGATCCTCCTGCAAAGTAGAAGTTTTGTATATCTATAATCAACAAGGCCGTTTTAGGCGTTTCGGTTTGTGCGTATGACATCATTGAAACCATCATACAAAATATAAAGAGTAATTTTTTCATAGTATTATTATTAAGGAATTATGTTTAAAACTTTCAGAAAACCTGGTTTTGACATCCAATAACTTGTAGCATCAAATTTACTATAAAAATCAACATGATTTTACTTACAGGTATAGAATTGATTTTACAGAAATTTTCGGTTAGCCTTTTTAAACTCCAGATTTGAATCACGATAATTCATGAACTTCAAGTTTACACTTTTGCCGGAATAATAAACGTAAAATGGACCGGATTCACCGATGATTTTCCGTGACTAACCGATTTAAGTATTCATTAACAATTCTTTATGTAACATTCCCTTGCCTTTTTCGTCCTATGTATAAACCACAAATTAATAACCAAGAACCTATAAAATAAAAACCCAAAGTCATGAAAACATCCATATTAATATCAAGCATTGCAGCCCTTAGCCTTCTGATAACTTTTTCAGAAACACCCAGGCACCAAAACGCTGATATCGACTCCGCTTCTTTGGTCAGCAATTTTTACTACATACCTTCAAACCTGGTTTTTGAAGATCCGGCATATAAATTATCAGCAAAAAATGAGGAATACGCTGAAGTTAAAACCAAAATAACAAAAGTTGAAGACTTCAATTATCTCAAATTTGATGTTGCCGGCTACACAGATAATGATGAATTGGCAAACAAAGTTACAGATGCAAATTCATACGATTACCTAAAATTTGAAATAAGCGACTATTCCGGCAACAATGAACTGTTAAACACGGATGCAATTGAATTGCCCTTGAACGAAGAATTGAAATTCGATGTAACCAAATATAGAGATAACACTGAGTTGACTTCTTTCGATGCAATTGAATTACCTGTAAACGAATTCGCAAACCTGAAATTCGATGTAAAAGAATATACCGAAAATAATAAACTGACTTCATTCGACGCTATTGAATTACCAGTAAGCCAATTTGATTACCTTAAGTTTGATTCGAATAATTATACTGATGCTGATGAAATGAATTCATCTGAGTTCACTGAATTGCCTATTGATGAATACAGCTACCTGAAATTCGACGTAAACAAATATACTCACCAACATACTACAGATTCTTACAACCTGGGTGAAATGCCGGTAAGTGAATAATCTGCAAATCTATCCTAGTAAGGCTTTAATTCCTGGATAAACTTAAGAGGCTGTCTAAATTGGCAGCCTCCGCTGTTTACTAAACCTGGTTTCAGCATATGGAATATTATATTGAATTCACAAGTATTTGATTTTGAATCAACTTAGAATCAATTGAAATCTATAATTTTTTTTCTTCAAACAATTATTTTCTTCCAGCACAAGCATCCACCCTTTTCCTGGTTCTATAGGTATTTTTTGATCGGGGTTAAAAGTTGCAGCAGGTTGGAAATCTTTCGCTTCAAAAGCGGAGAGTTGCTTTTTCGGGTGAAATCCCTAAGGCTTTCGAATTTATCAGCAGTTTAACTTCGGCTTTATCTTTTTTTAAACAGTGCAGATAACATTCGGACTATAAGTTTTAACAGGACAATCCGGAACCCAATACCCGATCATCTGACTTCCATGTATCCCGAAATTATCCATAATTTCCCAAACCGGAGTCGGGTCACCAGCCCAGGGCAGACGGGCTGTCATGCCATAAATCATACCGAGCCATACATTATCGCCATCCTGTAACATTTCACCCATTAATCCGTAAGGAATGTCTGAAATTTCAGTGAGCCGGTAATCTGGAGATTTCATACTTTTAAATTTCTCCCCAAAAAGTGTTCTTAAAATTTAGAACAAGTTCAAAACGACTGGATATAATAGAGAGCATTTTTTTGTACCCTAATATTATAGTTCCACAATAATCCCTATAGTTGGCAGCACAGTTCCTGACTCGCTTGGAAGATATTTCAGCTCATAACGGGTAGGGTCATCCGGATTAATGACTGGTTTACCATTTGCACCACGAACCTGAACAAGCACGTCAGGTTGCTGTGCTTTAAAGTTATAAAGGTTCTGAATATCCAGGTAAACGTTTAGTGACCATCTTTTGAAATAATATTCTTTATCCACCCTCAGGTCAAGTTGTTGAAAAGCATTGAGCCTGTTTGTATTATACAGATTATAATCCAGATAACCCTGTCCTTTGGCATCCCATGCTCCAATGATTGAGGATCGGTTTTCATCGTAGGGAGTGTAAGGTGCACCACCAACAAAACGCCATTTTATTCCTATGTCCCAGTTTCTTTTGAGTGTGGCCAGTGCTGTTATATTTAAGATACTACGGTTATCCCAGGCTGACGGAATAAAAATACTGCGTTTGTCCTCAAAGGAAGACCTAACCCAGGTGTACGAAACAGTTACATCAAAAATACTGCTTAATTTTTCGCGATAGTATAACTCTGCACCCCAGGCTTTCCCTTTTGAAGTGGGTGTTACGCCTTCGTCGCCTGCAACGCCAAAATCGGCGCCCTTGCTGGCCAGGGAAACAGAATCACGTATGGAGAATGGGTAGTAATTGTATTTCTTATAAAAACCTTCGAGGGTGATTTTCGATTTATCGTTTCGCCTGTAATCGATGCCAGCCACAAAATGGTCTGCCTGTATGTATCTCAATCCATTGGTTTTGTTCAAAAGCTCACCATCCGACAACCTGTAACCCATGGTAGTGTATGCAGGCAACTGGTAATATCTGCCGGTATTGAAATTAAGCGCAAATTTCGGAGTAAATGACCAGGAAGCTGAAAACCTCGGCGAAAGCTGAGTGAGCAAATTTGACATTTGCAAAGAATAGTTGTTAGCATCGGATCTTACTCCCAATGATAGCATAAGCCGGTCGTTAACGAATCCTTTGCTTACCTGTCCAAAAAGGCTCCATTTGAAGAATTTAAGATCGGAAGTATAATTTATCTTTGTAATCGTATCCTCCCCGGCAGGAATGAAAACCTGCTGAATAGTTTTATTGGAATATTTTGCATATTCAGTTCCTGCTCCATAGGTAATTTTATACCCTCGTGTACGTGCCACCTCTTCGTACCTGATTTTGTTCTCGGTTTCGTAGGAAGAATAATCAAGAGTCAGGTTTGCAGCACTACTTTCGTCGTTGTTCAGGTACTTTTTTGCCCCGTTAAAAAGCATATTCCTGCTGATAACCAATGTACTGTAGGAGTTTTCGCGATAATGACGGTAATTGGCACCTATTGCATAATTCCATTGGTCATTTGTAGGAAGGTAATCCAGAATATATTTCTGTTCTTCGGTAGGATTTTTTATACCCGTATTGAGCACTGATTTATCGAGAGCTCCAATGCTGATGATGGTAAGTTCGTTATGAACATTGAATTTTGTTTTAACTTTTAACGTATAATCAGTGAATGTTGGCAGAAATGGTAACCCGATAACGCCAAAAAGAAATTGGAGGTAGGACCTCCTGACAGAAAAAAGAACATTGGTTTTGTTACTGACAGGGCCATTAACACTGAATGCCGTTTCGCTGGCTCCAAGCGTTGCCCGGTAAACCATGCGATCAGGATTGCCATCAATAAGTTTCATATCAATTACCGAGCTTAATGTATTTCCCCTGCTGGCAGGAAAAGCTCCTGAATAAAAATCTACATCGCGAAGAAAGTCAGTGTTGATAATACCTACTGGTCCACCAGAAGCACCTTGTGTAGCAAAGTGATTAAGATTAGGGATTTCAATGCCATCAAGTAAAAACTTGTTTTCCGAAGGGCCTCCTCCCCGAACAATAATATCATTACGAAATGAAACTGATGACGCAACGCCAGGTAAGGATTGAATTACTTTAGAAATATCTCGGTTTGAGCCCGGACTTTTCTCTATTTGAGCAATTCCAATTGATTTTAACGAAACCGGGCTTTCCTCAACTCGTTTAAAAGTTGAAGCTTTAATTTCTACTCCGCTTATCTGTACTGCAACCTCTTTCATGGCAATATCCAGAGAAGCAGTTTTAGCATTTGTAACAAGAATTTCTTCCGTCATTATTTTCTCAAACCCAATTGCGGAAGCCTCAAGTTTAACATATCCGGGCACTAATCCGGTAAATTGAAAATTTCCGTCAATGTCGCTTACTGCTCCTATTGTGGATCCGCTGATAATAATGTTTGTAAATGGCAGTGGCTCATTGTTTTTAACATTATACACCCGTCCTTTTATGGAACCGGTTTGTGCATATATTCCAAAGGAAAAGCTAATAAACAATACAATGAGAAATGTTTTGATATGCATATTCAAGATTATGTTTAATTTTTTTAATTAAAAGTTAGACAAGAATTAAACGTAATAAATTCAAAATTGTTTACTATTTATATTATTTTCTGAAATAATTAAACTAAAACATTACTTCCCGGAAAAAGTTTGGAAGGATTTCAGGTAGTTTAAAGCCTTAGCATGATTTAATTCCGGACCAACTTCACCTTCGAGCCAGAAAATTTTAATCCCTTTATTTTCCATACGCCTGAACCAGGTCATCTGTCGCTTGGCAAACTGGTGGATAGCCGTATTAAGCAACCTGAACATTTCGTTGTAGCTTATTTCGCCCGACAAATACAAGGTTAAATATTTATATTCAAGACCATAAAACATCAACTGCTCCTTACTTATACCCTGATCGAGTAAATGCTGAACTTCTTCAATCATTCCTTCATTCAATCGCTGTCGAAGTCTCGTAGTAATTCGTTCACGAACGGTTTTGCGATCAAAGCGGATTCCCAGAACCGGTGTATGGACGAAATCAATTGCAAGTTGCTGATGATTATTCTGTTGTTTGTAAAGTTCTATTTCAATAGCTCGGATCAGTCGTTCGCGATCAAGGATATCGGTGGTGTTATGAAGTGGCCGATAGGATGATATTCTTTTAATCAGTTCATCATTTGCAAGTTCGGAAAGTTGTTGCCTTAAAACTTCGTTCACAGGGACATCTACAAGGTTATATCCCAACAGCACAGATTCAAGATACAAACCGGTTCCACCACACATCAAAGGAGACTTCCCTTTGGAAATTATTAAATCCCGGGCAACCTGAAAATCCTGTTGAAACTGAAACACATTGTATTCAGTACCAGGTTCAGCAATATCAATAAGGTGTGAGGAAATAACGTGATTGGTAATTTTATAGTCGGAAATATCTTTTCCTGTTCCAATATCCATTCCCCTGAATACCTGGCGTGAATCAGCGCTTATTATCTCAGCGTCCAGTTCTAATGCCAACTGAACAGCAAAAGTAGTTTTGCCGACAGCAGTAGGACCAAGCAAGGTAACCAATGGGAATTTGGAACTCATTATGCAAAGGTGGGGAAAATTGGGGCACGAGTTGAAACTGGAAACTGGAAACTGGATATGCAATAAACAATCATATGTATTCTTTATTGTGCATTAACCGGCACTCAATTTTTTCAATATAAATAATTATATACAATAACATTTGAACAACAGAACATTTGAACGCAAAGCATTGAACATTTGAAATCGAAGCATTGAAAATTTGATAAACAGAACACTTGAACGCGAATCTTTGAACAATTGAACAACTGAACAATAGAACAATTGAATTAAGTATGTTATTTTTGCGCTTGTATACCAACCTTCAAATGGAACTAATCACGAAGTATTTTCCGGATCTGAATAAGGAACAACTTGAAAAATTCAGGCAAATAGAAGCACTTTATCTCGAATGGAACAGTAAGATCAACGTAATTTCGCGTAAGGATATGGAACATTTTTACGAACATCATGTTTTACATTCGTTAGGAATTGCAAAAGTGATAAAGTTTCTGCCCGGAGCACATGTTATTGATGTCGGAACCGGTGGTGGGTTTCCCGGAATACCTTTGGCTATTATGTTTCCTGAAACTAAATTTCTGTTGGTTGATTCAATAGGCAAAAAAATTAAGGTCGTAGATGAAGTTGTACAGGCTGTTAGTATTTCAAATGTTGAAGCTATCCATGCACGCGCTGAAGATGTTAAGGGAAAATTTGATTTTGTCGTTAGCCGCGCAGTAACCACATTACCGGATTTTATAAAATGGGTCGAAAATAAAATAAAGAAAGAAAACAGGAATAAAATAAATAATGGCATTCTTTACCTAAAAGGTGGTGACATGGAAACTGAGCTGGCTCAGTTGAGTAATAAATGCGAGGTTTATAAGTTGAGTGATTATTTTGAGGAGGACTTTTTTGAGACTAAAAAAGTAGTGCATGTCAGCATCTGAAATTTCACAAGATTTAACATATCAAATTGCAATACATATTCCTAGCCTGCTTTTTTTACTACTTTTGACACACTAAAGACACAACAGAAGCTATTGGTTGAAATAAAATAGTAAATGGTTAATTAAAAGTTATTCAATAATCACATGATTGTCATTTAATTGTTAAAATGCTATAAGATTGAAACTTGAAAAATTGAAACTTGAAACAAATCTCCAGAATGTAACCTAAAATTAAAATCCCAATATATTTATGAACAAAGAAATCTTTAAACTGGAACCCACAGCTGTCTGGAAAAATTTTTACAGCCTGACACAAATTCCGCGTCCTTCGCATCACGAAGATCGCATTCAGCAATTTATGTTTGATTTTGGCAAGAAACTCGGTCTTGAAACTATCAAAGATGAAACTGGCAATATTATAATCCGCAAACCGGCAACTCCGGGAATGGAAAACCGCAAAGGAATCGTTCTGCAGACCCACCTTGATATGGTTCCGCAGAAAAACAGCGACAAAGCGCACGATTTCGCAAAAGATCCGATCGAAGCTTATGTTGATGGTGACTGGGTAACAGCTAACGGAACTACACTTGGTGCTGACAACGGTATGGGTGTTGCAGCAACTATGGCTGTTCTTGAAGCTACCAGCCTGGTTCACGGACCGGTAGAAGCTTTGTTCACCTGCGACGAAGAAACCGGAATGACCGGTGCTTTCGGGTTGAAACCAGGATTATTTAAAGGTGATATCCTTCTTAACCTTGACTCGGAAGATGAAGGCGAATTGTATGTGGGTTGCGCCGGTGGTACTAATGCCAATGCTACTTTTACATACAAAGAAGAACCCGTACAGCAGGGTCTGGCATCATTCAAACTAGCAATAACCGGTTTAAAAGGCGGACACTCCGGCCTCGAAATCATTTTACAGCGTGGAAACAGTAATAAGCTGATGAACCGCTTTTTGCAACATTCAGTAGTTAAATTTGGTTTGCGATTAGCTTCAATCGAAGGTGGAAGTCTTCGCAATGCTATTCCACGTGAATCGTTTGCCGTTGTTACTGTTCCTCCATCAAAAGCTGATGATCTCATTAAGAGCGTTTCAGAGTATGAGAAACTGTATCGCAGCGAATTATCAGCTACTGAACCTGATTTAAAATTCACCATCTCTGCAACTTCAACACCTGAGTCGTTAATCGATGCAGCTTCGTTGGACAAATTGATGAAAGCCATCAATGCATGTCCTAACGGCGTAATGCGCATGAGTGATGACATGAAAGGCCTCGTTGAAACTTCAACAAACCTGGCAAGTATAAAATCAGGCGATGGTAAAATACTGGTTCAGTGCTTACTCCGCAGTTCTGTGGATTCATCCAAGGATGATCTTGGCGGAATGATAAAGGATGTATTTGAACTCGCCGGAGCCGATGTAGTGCTTAATGGAACTTATCCGGGATGGAAACCAAATATGCAATCTGCCATTCTGATCACTATGCAGGATGTTTATCAGAAATTATATGGTCGTATTCCCGAAACAAAAGCTATCCATGCAGGTCTCGAATGCGGTTTATTAGGTGGTGTATATCCAAACTGGGATATGATTTCCTTTGGCCCAACCATCCGTTTCCCACATTCGCCCGACGAAAAAGTGAATATAGCTTCAGTCGGAAAATTCTGGAACTACCTGGTTAACACGCTGAAAGATGCACCTTTAAAAGCAGGAGCAGTTTCCTAAATCCAATTAAAAATCCCTGCTTTCTGATAATATTGCAGGAAGCAAGGATTTTTTTTACAAACCATTTGGATATTACGTTACTTTTCCTACCTTTGCACCCCTAAAAACAACCAATCATGAAGAGGACTTTCCAGCCATCAGTAAGGAAAAGAAAAAATAAACACGGATTCAGACTTAGAATGTCGACTGTTAACGGACGCAGGGTTTTAGCTGCACGCAGAGCTCGCGGAAGAAAGAAATTAACTACTTCTGACGAAGGAAAGTAATTCTTTTCTGACATTGCTGTTGATTTCGAAAACAGCTTATATAGCATAAATGCATTACGGAGGAGGCTCTTAAGCCTACCTCCTTTTCTTTTTATACCTATGAAATTGAGATAATTTTCCAACAATTTGCTTCTGATTTCAACTAGTAGCTTTATTGAAGTTGAATGCTATTCCAATTCAGGAAAAAACAGTAATTTAGCCCTCTTTTTAACAAACGATGAACACTTTTATTCAAGAAGCATCATTAACAGGAGTTTTCCGACTCCTCCTTATCATATTATTCATTTATTATGCCTTTACACTAATTATGCGTTATGTTATGCCATTGCTGATGCGTAAATATGTGAATGATTTCCAGAAAAAGTTTACAGAAGAAAATCAGCGATCGCAAGAAGAAATGAACAGAAAGAAAGAAGGCGAAGTTTCGATCGAATTTGTAGATAAGGATAAAAGCAACAGTGAGCATCCAGATAACGGAGAATATGTTGACTATGAAGAAATCAAATAAAGTTACATACAATTTTTTACACTAAAACCAAATTAAAGCCAAACCCAAATGAAGAACATCAATTTCAAGCAGGTTCTCCCCTATCTTTCAGCAGTCGCCATATTTGTTGTTATTTCTTTAGCTTATTTTAGCCCTCTCCTTGAAGGCAAAAAACTGAAGCAATCTGATATAACGCAATTCCTTGGAATGTCGAAAGAAATAACAGACTTTCGCACCAAAACCGGCGAAGAAGCGTTGTGGACCAACAGTATGTTCGGCGGGATGCCGGCTTACCAGATTTCGGTTCAATATAAAGGGAATTTACTAAGGTACGTTGATCAATTGATGCAATTGTATCTTCCTCAGCCTGCAGGTATGGTTTTCCTCTACATGATAGGGTTCTTTATTTTGCTTCTTGTTCTGAAAGTTGATAAGTGGCTGGCGATAGCCGGAGCGATAGGTTTCGCATTCTCATCTTATCTTTTTATCATATTTGAAGCGGGGCACAACAGCAAGGCTCATGCTATCGGCTATATGGCGCCGGTATTGGCAGGTATTATTCTTACTTACCGTAAGCGTTACCTGGCAGGTGGCATAATGGCCGCCATTGCCCTTTCACTTGAATTACTTACCAACCATCTTCAGATAACATATTACCTGCTGCTGATTGTCGGTGTTTTTGTTATAACCGAATTGATCAACAGTATCAGGGAAAAACAACTTCCTGGTTTTGCAAAAGCCACAGGTGTACTGATGATTGCATCCATTTTTGCTGTTGCAACAAACATTACAAATTTGTGGGCTACCTATGAATATGGGAAAGAAACCATACGTGGAAAAACTGAACTGACATCTGAAAAATCGAACCGTACCAGTGGTTTGGATAAGGATTATGCGACCGGCTGGAGTTATGGCAAGATGGAAACCATGACTTTACTGATACCTGACTTTTACGGAGGCTCATCACAAGGAGCACTCTCCGAAACATCAAACACATATAAAGCACTTAAGGCAAACAACATTGACGATAACCAGGCTCGTAAAGTAATCAAGGCCCTGCCACTTTACTGGGGATCTCAGCCCGGAGTTGCCGGTCCGGTTTACATCGGAGCAATAATCATGTTCCTGTTTATTTTTGCATTGTTTGTAGTCGATAATAAATACAAATGGTGGCTTTTAGCTGCAACCATGCTGTCGATATTGCTGGCATGGGGCAAGAACTTCATGCCTTTTACCAATTTCTTCCTGCATTATGTACCAGGTTACAATAAATTCAGGGCTGTTTCTATGACCCTGGTTATGGCGGAGCTGTGTATTCCTTTGCTTGCCGTTTTAGGATTACAGAAAGTTTTTTCGGGCGAAATTGATAAGAAAAAACTTATAAAATACCTCTACTATTCGGTTGGAATTGCTGGAGGTATCAGCCTGATTTTTGCTGTAGCAGGAAGCGCATTTTTTGATTTTATTTCACCTGCTGATGAACAATACAAATCCTATTTCCCCGATTGGCTTATGACAGCAATACGCGAAGACCGCGCTGCCCTTTTAAGTGCTGATGCATTCAGGTCGCTGATGTTTATTGTTCTGGCAGGAGCTGCCATTTGGGCCATGATCAATCAGAAAATAAAGAAGCCTATTTTCTACGCGGCATTAGTACTGCTAATTCTTATTGACATGTGGTCAGTAAACCGACGTTATTTGAACAGCGACAGTTTTGTACGCAAAAACGTTGCAGCAGTTCCATTTCAGCCTACCGCAGCAGACCAGATTATTATGAAGGATTTGGATCCTGATTTCAGGGTATTTAACCAAACAGTCGGAAATCCGTTTGCTGATGCCAGTACATCTTATTTTCATAAGTCGCTTGGAGGATATCATGGTGCAAAACTACGTCGCTACCAGGAATTGATTGACTACCAGCTTTCAAAAGGCAATATGAATGTTTTCAACATGCTTAATACCAAGTACTTTATTGTTCCGGATGAAAAAAGCGGATCGCCCCAGGTGCAAATCAATATGCAGGCGCTGGGTAATGCATGGTTCGTAAATAATGCCCATATGGTTAATAGTGCTGATGAAGAAATAAATGCTCTAACCAATTTCGTACCAACCGAAACGGCTGTATATGATAAACGGTTCGAGAACCAGCTAAAAGGACATATTATCAGTAAAGATATGTCGGCGACAATAAACCTTACCGATTACAAACCTAACCACCTGACTTACAAATCAGAAACCACCAAAGAGCAACTGGCCGTTTTTTCGGAAATATACTATGACAAAGGCTGGAATGCATATATCGATGGCAAGCCTGCACCATACTTCCGGGCTGATTACGTGCTTCGGGCCATGATAGTACCGGCAGGTATTCATACCATTGAGTTTAAATTTGAACCACAGGTTTATAAAACGGGTGAGAAAATATCCTATGCATCATCTATACTCCTGGTTTTACTAGCATTAGGAGTGATTGGCTTTATGGTAAAACATAAATACGATACCAGCCCAAAAGTATAAAGTCTGAGTCATGAGCACTCCGGCCCAACGTAAAGTACTGATTATAACTTATTACTGGCCTCCCAGCGGGGGTGCAGGCGTACAGCGATGGCTTAAATTCAGCAAATACCTGCGCGAATTTGGTTGGGAACCTGTAATTTACACTCCCAAAAACCCGGAAGCACCAGCATATGATAATTCCCTTTTGAACGATATTCCTGAAGGTATCACCATAATTAAAACGCCTATTTGGGAACCGTACGAGTATTACAGGAAACTTGTCGGAATGAAAAAGGGGGAAAAGGTAAATGCCGGATTTTTAAACGAACGTAAGAAACCTGGCTTGTCCGAAAATATCTCGGTATGGATTCGTGGCAACTTTTTCATCCCGGATGCACGCAAGTTCTGGATAAAACCTTCTGTAAAATTCTTATCACAATATTTACCGGATAATCCTGTTGATGTAATAATTTCAACCGGTCCACCGCATTCAATGCACCTGATCGCACTTGGCATCAAAAGGAAGCTGAACATTCCGTGGCTGGCTGATTTCAGAGATCCATGGACAGAGATAGATTTTTATGACCAGCTAAAATTATCTTTTTTTGCCGACCGCAAGCATAAAAGGCTTGAAAAGCTTGTGCTGGCTCACGCTGACAGGGTTACAACTGTAAGTAATAACTGGAGTAAAGACCTGTTCAATATCTGCAACCGGAGAATTGATGTTGTAACAAATGGTTTCGATCCTGACGATTTCAGTAATCTTCCGGGAAAAACAGATGATAAATTTACAATCACACATGTTGGTTCTCTTAATAAGGACAGAAATCCACAGTTTTTATGGACAACTCTTCGTTCAATTTGCCTCGAGAACAAACAATTTGAAGCCGATCTAGTAATTCAATTTATTGGGAAAACAGATATCCTGGTATTTGAACAACTCGAAAATGCAGGTTTATCTGACAAAGCAGTAAAAATCGATTATCTTCCGCATCAGGAAGTAATTGTTAAATCCGCGCAATCACAGGTATTGTTGCTATTGATTAACAATACGCCCAATATGATGGGGATCATACCTGGGAAAATATTTGAATATCTTGCTGCAGAGCGACCTATAATTTGTATAGCCCCTGAAGAAGGCGATTCTGCCAACATAATTAATGAATCGGAAGCCGGGAAAGTTATAGGTTTTGGAAATAGTGAATTGTTAAAACAGACTATTTTGGAAATGTACGAAAGGTATTTAAAAGGTGATTTAACCATATCAGGCAATTCTATTCAAAAATTCTCAAGGAAAACGCTGACCCAATCAATCACCAACATATTGAACGAAATAGCATAAACATGAATGTCAGGAAATACAATAATAAATGAAGAACGGGATTAAAATAATAAATATAGTAGGAACAAGACCTAATTTTATGAAAATTGCACCAATCATGCAATTCATGAAGTCTTCGAAACGGATTGAACCTATCTTATTGCATACCGGACAGCATTACGATGTCCAGATGTCGGATACTTTCTTTAATGAATTAAAAATCCCACGGCCTGACATTTCGCTTGATATCGGATCGGATACTCATGCAAGGCAGGTTGCCCGAATCATGGAAAAATTCGACAAAGTATGCGATGATATTCAACCTGACGCCATCCTGGTTGTGGGCGATGTAAACTCAACTATGGCCTGTAGCCTGGTTGCGGCAAAAAAAGGAATAAAAATTATTCATGTCGAAGCCGGAATTCGCAGTGGTGACCGGAGCATGCCTGAAGAAATTAATCGCCTGGTAACCGATTCAATAGCTGACTACCTTCTTCCTCCGTCACAGGATGCGGTCGAAAACCTGCTTGCCGAAGGGCATTCGTCAGATTCGATTCAAATGGTTGGAAACATTATGATTGACACTTTGCTTATGCATCAAAGCCAGATTAATGCTTCGGCGGTGCATAAAACCCTGGGAATAAAGGGAAAAGAATATGTTGCATTAACGCTGCACAGGCCATCAAATGTAGATGATCCCGTTACTTTTGAGCGGATTTTAGATGCATTACAAATTATACAGACAAAAATAAGGATTGTTTTCCCGATTCACCCCAGGACCCGCAAAATGCTGAAGGATCTTAATCTTGAAAGCAGGATCAACAATATGCCCGGGCTTATACTCTGCGATCCGCTAGGATATTTTGATTTCGGAAAACTTGTATCAGGAGCTAAGTTTGTATTAACCGACAGCGGCGGCATACAGGAGGAAACAACGGTATATGGAATCCCCTGCATAACTCTGCGCGAGAACACGGAAAGGCCAATCACCATTACGATGGGAACCAACGAAATTGCCGGCAGCGATACACAAAAAATTATTGACTATGCTTTGCAGATTCTCGAAGGCAAATGGAAAAAAGGCTCAATTCCTCAATTATGGGACGGAAAAACGGCTGAAAGGATAGTATCTTTTATTGAATCAAAATTCCAGATCTGATTGTCTTTCTTAAATTTTTTCCTGAAAAGTGAAGGAAGGACCGTTATATTTATTTGAATTGCAGAATTGTTCCCAAATTATTGGGAATGATCATTTTTTCTTAAGCTCAAAAATACAGCAGCCGTAATAAACGCCATAATTCGTTTCAATAAGTTCCTGTTTAAGTTCAACATTCTCAAATATATCGCCTTCGTCGTCCACATAATTGTACGATTTGATATCAAATTTTTCTTCGAGAATTTTTATCAGGTACGACAAGTCGAAAATGCGATGAGCATTGTATTCAATCCGCTGCTTTCCCATAGGAACTGCAAAATAGAAGGTTCCTCCGGGCTTCAGCATCCGGCATAAGCTTTCTATTCCTTTAATATGTCCATACGGATCAATTGGATCTCCGTAACGACCTAATCCAAAATGTTCGAGTGCGTGAAGAGATGAAACAGAATCGCAATATTCTGTCAGATCTTCAGGTAATTGCATGAAATCCGCCTGTTTAAATACAATATTCTTTACTGTGTTTGTTTGCTTCCTTATATCAAAAACCTCGATCTCCCTGAAAACAGCAACGTGGGCTACAAATCCGTCGATCCTTGACCCAACATCAACATGTTTAACAGGTTTGTTTTCGTATATCCGGCGGGCCACTAACAAATCCTGATGAAAATAGGCTCCTTTCATTTTACCGCTATTCGTTGATTTTTCCATCATAATCGGGTAAATGGCTGCAAAAGGAAATTCGGCTTTGTTTATCAATAGTTTTTTAAACTTCCGGTAATCTCTTGTAAATGATGGCAATCCGATTATAAATTTATAAAAGGCTATCGGGTTAATGCCGATTTTGACAAGAAAAGCATAAAATTCTTTCATTTTTCAATAATTTCGGATATTGATATTTAATATACTTATTCTTTTTACAAAGTCAGTATTCCTTGATGCAAAGATAAAATTTATTCCATCATTCAGTAGCAGAGTTGCATGATTTCTGCCTATTTTGAAATCCAAGGTATAGGTCTGGCTTGTTAAAACATTATTTGATTATGATTTTTTGTCTTATTTTGGTCATAGTTTAAATAGTTCGATTTTTTTTTAATTTTGCTTTAGCAACAAATATGTAATAAACAGCCTCGGAGCAGAGTTTTCGAGGTAGTACTGGAAATTATTTCCCTTTCGCAGCAAAACTACGGGGAACTAACCCAATAGAGATAGAATATAAAAATGACGATAAATAATGCTTTCTGTAATAATTTGTTCTCGAAATAAAACAATCACTGACGATTTCTATAATAATATAAATTCGACTATAGGTTGTGAATATGAATTGATTATCATTGATAATTCAGAAAATCATTATTCCATATTTGAAGCGTTTAATTTAGGAATTATAAAAAGCGAAGGATTATTATTGTGTTTTTTACATGATGACATCTATATTCATACAAAAGGATGGGGAAATATTTTGATTAATATTTTTAAATCAGATAAAAATATTGGCTTGTTTGGTGTTGCTGGAACAAAAATTAAAACAAAGACACCTTCAGCCTGGTGGGATTGCCCAGAAGATCAAAAATTAATTAATCTAATTCAACACATCCCAAATAGAGAAAAAGAAAAATGGAATATTGGATTTAATTTAAGTCCTCTTGAAGATGTAGTTGCTATTGATGGTGTTTTTATGGCAATGCGAAAAGATAAACGAATTTATTTTAATCCAAAGTCATCCGGTTTTCACAACTATGATTTGAATATTTCATTTGAGTATAAAAAGTACGGATACAGAATAATTGTTACCAACCAAATATTAATTGAACATTTCTCTTTAGGTAATATTAATAGCGATTGGGTAAAGTCAACATATAATATACACAATCTTTATAAAAATATACTTCCATTAAGTTTAGAACATTATAAGGTGAGTAGAACCTTAGAAGTTACAAATTCAAAAAAATTCATACTCAAATGTTTAAAATATAATAATATAAAGCTGGCTTTTTCAGGTTGTATAAAACTTTTATGGTTAAATCCACTCTCACTATTTAATTTCAAATTTCAAATTAAATTTTTTCATTATTTATTATTAACTCTACCAGGAATAATGAGAACCAATGAGGTATCTGGAACCATGAGAGCTACAGAGTATGTTAAATGAGATAACGATTACTTTTAACTATATGTTTCAAACACAGCCTATTCCATTATATAAATTAATTAATTCATCAGATGCAGCAACCAGATTATACTTGGTCAAAACTGCATTTCGTCCGTTTTCACCCATAATTTTGGCTTCATCAGGGTTATTTTTAAGGATAAGGATTTTTTCGATCAGATCATTAGTATCTTCACTTTTGAAAATCAAACCACTTTTGTCAGTTTCAATTATCCGTATCTGAGGCTCACAATTTGAAACTATAATCGGTTTACCGAACAAGCTGTATTGAAACATTTTGTTGGCAATGGTAGTGTCGTGTTGTTCGCTCTTGATAATAGGAGAGATCCCAACATCTGCCTGCGACAGAAAAGAAGGCAACTGGCTCAAATCAATCCAGGGAACATAAATTAAAGCATCTTTATACCCCGGAGCTGAAAAATACCGATTAAATAAGGCTCGTTCAGGAGTATCCACAGGCCCGATCAAAAGTAGTTTTATATCCTCCCCCTGATTACGAAGTTTAAAAACTGCTTCAATGGCTGTAATTATTCCTCTGCGAATGGCAACACCACCAAAATACACAATGAGGAAACTGTTTTTTTTCTCTACTTCGTTCCCCCTTAGCGATTGAGTAAGTAAAAAATCCGTATCTGGCACATTCATATATACAACCATATTTTCAGCCTTCAGAAAAGAGTAACGGTTGAGCAGTTGCTCCTTCAATACGTCACACATTGTTACAATATAATCAGCGTACGAAAGGTATGATTTTTCCAGTTTTCTCCATTTCAGGGGCCTCGCTAGTATACGTTTCAGAAAGTGTTTTGTCCATTCATAATTAATAATGGCTGCCGGGTAATTTTCCTTTAAATCAACGACTAATTTTACTTTGGTCTTTAATTTTGCCAGATAACCGCTTCGGGCCATGTATAAATCAGCAACATGTATAACCATAATATTTTCATTACGAATGAAGTTGATAATTTTATTTCTCCAATAATAATGATAAAGCGGAATTGTATTTACAATGCCAAATAAAATATTTTTAAGGCGTTT
The DNA here is from genome assembly GCA_038322655.1 of Bacteroidales bacterium. Lineage (GTDB taxonomy): Bacteria > Bacteroidota > Bacteroidia > Bacteroidales > UBA4417 > UBA4417. The sequence goes on from JBBQGD010000036.1 coordinate 18,288, forward strand.
TGGCATATACACACGATGAACCTGAATCCCATTCACTGGTTCGTCAGATTGGTATCCGCCAAAATTAAAGCATAGCACATGGACATCGAATCCGGCTCTCTGCAATGCTTTCGCTTCATTGCTTACGCGTGGGTCGTTATTATATTCATTGTCAACTACAAATCCGATTCGCATATTCGTTGATTAAAAACCTACTATTTTCCGTCTAAGTTTTATGGTTGCATTTTCAACCGGCCGCACATAGCAATTGTATACAACTGAAACAATCCTCCGGACTGCAATTGTCCCGACAGGAGTATGAGTCTGAGCATCAATTACTATTGATTTGAGTTCCTGCTTTATGTTACTCAAGTCATTGTATTTGTTAGTAATATTACCGGTCAACCAAGACTCCGCTAACATTTCCCGGTATTTATCCTCGTTAGTATCGAGTTCTATTATTTTTTCGATTACAGCTTCATCGCTTCCATAGTCATGCCAGTTAATAAACGATTTTGAATTAAAATCCCTATCAACCAGCGGATTACCCCAATACACAGGGATAGATCCGGCAACCATGGGTTGCATTATTTTTTCAGTAGTATATCCGGGATAGGATGAATTTTCGAATGCAATATCGAATTTGTATGGATTCAAAAACTCAAGTTTGTCATCAATGTTATAGCCAATATTATTCAGATAGCGGCCTCCGGAATCAACTTTTTTGTATTTCGACAATTTGTTAAAGAATTCAATTCTTTTTGGTGCATATTTATTAGAAACGATAAATGAGCAGAACTTGTTTTTTTGTGCTATGATATTGTCAATATTTTTTGGAACTATGAGTTTTTCAAATCCTTTATACAAAACATAAAGAGGAAGACGAATGATGCGGGGATTTGCTGCAAAATCAAAACATAAGGCATAATCGCAATCGGATAAACGCGGCCGGATATTTTCTCCTGTAAAAAAAACCCTGTTACAACGATACTTTAAAAATTCCTTGCCTTTATACGAATAGAACAAAATATCAGGATTTACTGAATCAATATGCACATCGTATAACGCTCTTAATATGTTTATAAAAAAATTCTCTTCCGGGTCGAAGCCAGTCCAGAAATCGGTAAAATGAACCTTGAGTAAAGGTTTTTTATCCATACTATGTTCAGTTTCCGGAATCACTGCTATTTCTTTTTGAATAAAATCGGGTCAAGTATATTTTTCTTTAATGTATCTATCTCAATTTTTTCAAAAAATCGGAGATAATATAAAACTATTGGAAATAAACTTAGCAGTACCAACCTTAAAACCAGTAACCAGCCCATATTTGATTTGCCGGCGGGCATGAGCCCAATAAATATAACGATAGCAGCAACTCCAATGGTCAGCAAAACTTTGCTCCACTCAAAATTGATCTGATAAAACCGGTATGAAAAGAAGCTGTAAAAAGATACAATCAACATCTGCGAAAATAATGCACAAAAGGCAGCAAAGGCAAAGCCAAATACCGGTAAAAGCCATATATTTAATCCAATATTTAATGCCGCAACTATAAAAGAAGGCAAGATCATATATTGGTTTTTATTGGTGAGAGAAATGCCAACATTTACAAAATAACCCATTCCCTGAAATAAAAATGTAAAACATAACAGTGGTACAATGCTTAAACCATCCCAGTATTCCTTGTTTTTCACCAATGGCCAGAGTGGAATTTTATAAAAGAATACAAAACCAATTATTATCCAGGAAATAATAAAGGTATAATAAGTCAACATCTTCATATAATACCGCTTATTGTCCTTTTTATTTTCATGCATAAAAAGTGTAGGTAAATAACTAACACCTATCGATTGAATGATCACTAACAACATACTTGCCATCCTGTAGCTGAAAGCGTACTTTCCGGCAGCGTTATTTCCCAGGAACATATTAACCAAATAACGATCGCTCATCCCGGAAAGCAGGAAGCCCAGTGAGCTGAAAATAACCGGAAACCCATATTTTACAGAAAGCATTACTTTCTTACTATTGAAATAAAACCGGCTCGAAGGTATCACATTAACAAATAATTGCCATGTAAACAAAAGCGAAGAGCCGGTAACTCTTCCGATAAATACACCCTCAATTCCATAATGCCTGTAAATAATAAGGTAAATTGCTACCGAAAGACTAATAACCAGTTTGAAAAGATTTTGCAATACATAAGCAACAGGTTTGTTTTCGTATTGCAGTTTATGAATTGGCATAATATTGTTAACATCGAAAAAAACGCTTACAAAAACCAGGATCATAACATAGCTGTAATCAGAACTACCAGATATTATAAATGACATTTCCTTACTGAACAGGGATAATGAAAACAGTGCAACGAAAGTTATGCCTAAAAGGCTTATAAAATTGCTGAACAAAAATGAAGGGTACTCGCCAATTTCTTTTTCACGTATAATATAGCGTTCGTGACCATTTATTATTCCAAAATGGATAATATTTGACATAAATAAAATCGACATCTCAAAAATTGCAAGCACACCAAACTGTTCGATTGAAATAAACCTTGCATAAACCGGTATCAGAAAAATGCCCATGAACTTATTCATCGCATTTCCCAGGCCATAAATAACAGTATTATGAGTAAGTTTTTTTACCTTATCTTTCATTCGTGTTCTTTAGCTAAAAAAGGAGGAATCAATCAATTGAATATGTTTTTTTTCCGAGAAATGCGGACAAACCTTCCACATTCATATGCATCAAACTAAAAATAAGCCCTGTTAAGGAACGCAACTTCCAGACTGGTTCACGAAAGCCTCCGGTAAGAAAGGACTTTATATAATCATGACGGGCATCAGCAAATTCTTTTCTCACCAGTTTATACCTACCTGACCTTGAATAAGCGATCACCAATTGCCTTTTGTGAAAAGCAAAAACTTTATTTTTATTGATGGTTTTTACAACTTCATTTTCCTGGTATTTTTGAAAGTATTCATGCACCAGTTTAAAATATCCTTCACTAAGCACGGCAGGATAAACCTTTGTTATCTGGCCGGCATAATTCCTCCAGTTACCGAGTGGTTGCGGAATAAAACCAAATTTCCCGCATAACGAAAGTTGCAGAAGTGTGGGAAGATCAACCGTAGGCATACCAAATGCCTGAATAAACCCTCCGATTTCAAGTAAAACATCTTTTCGTACCATTATTGTTAAAGCCGGAATCCAATCTTTATAAAGCAACAGATTAAGTATGTTCCCTACAGGATCATTGCTGTAATAAACTGATTCTAATGCATTTACATCAGGATAAATGTTATAGATATTTTTTTTGTCAGAACTAATGCTTCTGGCTTGCCCCCATGCCAGGATTACATCCCTATTCTGTTCAAACAACTTAACCTGCAATTCAAGTTTATCAGCCTCCCAATAATCATCACCTTCAATAATAGCAATGTACTTGCCATTTGCGTATGAAAGTGCTTTGTTATACGTTTCAACCAGCCTGAATATTCCGATATTTTTTTGTGTATAAACCCTGATCCGGGGGTCTTTTTCTGCTCTCTGCTTTGCTATTTCTAAGGTACTATCTGAACTTCCGTCATCAAAAATAATCATTTCCCAATCTTCAAACGACTGATTTCGAACCGAATCAATACATTCTATGATATAATCCTGGTGATTAAAAGTTGGTGTAAGTACAGTTACTAAGGGTTGCATAAAGTTTTAATGAGAGATCGAAATTGTAGGTTTACAATGACCTGTTAAAATTGAGAATATCTAAATCCTTCTTCCGGAAAACAGGATGTATTTCATTCATAAAAAATGGAATGGAAAGGTATCTCAAAATGATTTATCCGCTTAGTTTTGACTAATTAATAACACATCCTAAAGGGCAAAGATACAAAATAAACCCAACGCGGATTCCTGGTCCAAATAAGCTTGAAAGATGCTCCTACCAACCCAATTAACAAAATACTTTGGCAGTACGAAAAAATTTGAAATCGAAATTTACAGAATTGTGTTTATAATCTTAGTATCTCTCATTAATCATCTTATGCATAAACTTAGGAATATCCGTATCGCCTGCAAATACCTTGTCGAGCTGCAGCATCATATGATAACCGGTTTCAGGCATATTGCTGTCAATTAACTTTTTGAGAATAATACTCATTGCAATCCGGCCTTCGAGCACAACTTTATTGGAAATACCTTCATTAAAAAACCCTTTGCCAATCAACAGTCCCAATGTGCGGTTACGGCTCAGATCATTAAGAGCTGTCAGTCCAAAATCGCCTATCCCGCAATAATGAAACATAGTTTCCTCCTGGCCGCCAAAATGGAGCAGAATCTTCCTCATTTCATTAAAAGCACGGGTAAACATCAT